>JBBIOQ010000080.1:0-19171 GCA_037443285.1 Sphingobacteriales bacterium
CACGAAGGAAATTGATAAAAAACCTGGTGGCTGGTACAGCAGGCATTGGCGTGCTGGCTTCGGCAAAAGCAATGGGAATGGAAGAAGAAGCAGAAAAACTCAAAGGAAATATCAACCACAGCGTTTGCAGGTGGACGTACGACTTTCTTTCGCTGGAAGAACTGTGCAAAGTGGCCAATGATATCGGCCTCAAAGCCATTGACCTGGTGGGCCCCAAAGAATGGAATGTTCTAAAAAAATATGGCCTTAGCTCAAGCATGTGCAATGGCGCCGAGATAAACCTGGTAGATGGTTGGAATAATACGGCGAATCATGCTACACTCATCAAAAACTATACAGAGCATATTGAGCTTGTGGCAAAAGCAGGGTATAAAAACCTCATTTGTTTCAGTGGCAACCGCCGTGGAATGGATGAAGAAACAGGATTGAAAAATTGTGTGGAAGGATTGAAACAAATAATAGGGCTGGCGGAAAAAAACGGCGTGGTTATTCAGATGGAAGTATTCAATAGCAAAGTGAACCACCCCGACTACATGGCCGACAATACACCATGGACAATAGAACTCTGCAAACGACTTGGTTCACCCAATTTCAAAATCCTGTACGACATCTACCACATGCAGATTATGGAGGGCGATGTTATTCATACCATTAAGGACCATCACGAATATTTTGGTCATTACCACACTGCCGGCGTTCCTGGCAGGCATGAAATTGACGAGACCCAGGAACTCTACTACCCTGCTATCATGAAAGCCATTGTAGACACCGGTTACAAAGGATATGTGGCACAGGAATTTATTCCTACCTCAACAGACAAAATTTCCATTTTGAGAGATGCCGTAAGGAGGTGTGATGTGTGATGGAAATGTTCAATCATTCAAAGTTCCAATGTTCAGGTGAATGCAAGTTTGGAAGGTTTCACTGTAAATGAATCAGTTTTTTTTTGAAAGTGTGCTCAACACGACAAACAAAAAACATCAAAAGAGAAATACCGGATGGCAGAAAATATTTTTGATGCAATTGTAGTAGGCAGTGGCATTTCGGGAGGATGGGCCGCAAAAGAACTTACCGAAAAAGGCTTGAAGACCATAATGCTGGAGCGTGGCAAAAACATTGAACACATTAAGGATTATGTAAATGCCAACAAGCATCCATGGGAGTTTCCGCACCGCGGCGGCAGAACACAGGATATGATTGCCAACTACCCTGTTTTAAAACGCGACTATCCACTCAATGAAATGAATCTTGACTTTTGGGCAAATGAAAAAGACTGCCCTTATGTGGAGATAAAACGATTCGATTGGTTCAGGGGATATCAGGTAGGTGGCCGTTCACTTACCTGGGGTCGGCAGAGTTACCGCTTCAGCGATGTTGACTTTGAAGCCAACGAAAAAGAAGGTGTCGGCACCGACTGGCCCATCCGGTACAAGGATATTGCCCCATGGTACAGTTATGCTGAAAAATTTGCAGGCATCAGTGGCCAAAAGGAAAATTGGCCAATGCTACCTGATGGCGATTTTCTGCCACCCATGGAAATGAATTGTGTGGAAAAGGATGTGGCACAACGCATCAAAGAAAATTTCAAAGGGTCGCGAATAATGACTATAGGGCGCAATGCAAACCTTACGATACCGCACAACAACAGAACCAATTGCCAATACCGCAATAAATGCTGGCTGGGCTGTCCATTTGGTGCTTACTTCAGCACGCAAAGCGCCACACTTCCGGCAGCTATGGCCACCGGCAACCTAACACTGCGGCCGTTTTCTATTGTTACCAAAATCATTTACGACAAGGAAACCAAAAAGGCTAAGGGTGTAGAAGTTCTCGACGCCGAAACCAACCAAACTTATGAGTATTTCGCAAAGGTAGTTTTCATCTGCGCATCAGCATTTAATTCGACATGGGTTCTGATGAACTCTGCAACTGACATTTGGCCAAATGGTTTGGGCAGCAGCAGCGAACAGTTGGGGCATAATGTAATGGACCATCACTTCAGGCTGGGTGCATCAGGAAGGGCCGAAGGCTACGATGACAAATACTATTTTGGACGCAGGGCAAATGGCATTTACATTCCAAGGTTTGTAAACTATGGCAATGACAAACGCGATTATCTCCGCGGCTTTGGTTACCAGGGCGCCGCCAGCAGGCAGGGATGGCAGCGAAACATTGCAGAACTGAGCATTGGCGCCGACCTGAAAGAAGCTTTGTGTGAACCCGGTGCATGGACCATGGGGATTACCGCTTTCGGAGAGATTCTCCCCTACCACGATAACAAAATTTCCCTCGACAAAAACGTGAAAGACAAATGGGGGCTTCCTGCGCTGGCTATCGATTTAGAGATAAAAGAGAACGAACTGAAAATGCGGAAGGACATGATGACAGAAGGTGCGGCCATGCTCGAGGCCGCCGGCCTAAAAGATGTGAAGACATTCGACAGTGGCTATGGATTTGGGCAAGGCATTCACGAGATGGGAACAGCAAGAATGGGTAGAGATGCGAAAACCAGTGTGCTGAATGAACACAACCAGGTTTGGGACTGCAAAAATGTTTTTGTAACAGATGGAGCATGCATGACAAGCGCTGCATGCGTAAATCCATCTCTTACCTACATGGCACTCACAGCACGTGCCGCCGACTATGCAGTGAGCGAATTGAAGAAAGGGAACCTGTAAGATGAAATGGCAACAGCCTGAGTTGAAAGAAGTAATAAGAAACATTGAATAAAAAATGAGGAAGTACCGGAGTTTGATGAAGCCTGCAACAAATTTGTAAAAGCCGGAACTTTTAAACATTGAATTTTTGAATTTAAAACATGCCACAAACTTTTGATGCCATAGTAGTTGGAAGCGGAATCAGCGGTGGCTGGGCTGCTAAAGAATTGTGTGAAAAAGGACTGAAAGTGCTGCTCCTTGAACGAGGCAGAAATTTTGAACACATCAAGGATTACAAAACTGCAGACAAGAATCCATGGGATTTTGAGCACCGTGGCTACACTACGCCTGCACAGCGGGAAGCCTATCCTGTCATTCATCGAGGCTGGGCTGCATCAGAAGCAGTGATGGATTATTGGGCCAACGAAAAAGATTGTCCGTATGTAGAGGATAAGCCTTTCACATGGTGGCGCTCCTACCAGTTGGGTGGTCGTTCCATTCTTTGGGGAAGACAAAGTTATCGATGGAGTGATTTGGACTTTGAAGCCAACGCAAAGGATGGCATTGCTGTGGATTGGCCCTTCAGGTACAAGGACATTGCGCCCTGGTACGATTATGTAGAAACCTTCGCCGGTGTTAGTGGTTCGGTTGAAGGATTGCCCCAGTTACCTGATGGCAAGTTCTTACCTCCCATGGAATTGAACTGCGTTGAAAAAGATGTTGCTGCAAGGTTGAAGCAACATTACAAAGGCATGCGTCACCTGATAATTGGACGAACAGCAAACCTTACAGCGCCCATACCAGGCCGCACAAAATGCCAGTTCAGAAACCGATGTTGGGAAGGCTGCCCGTTTGGAGGATATTTCTCTACACAATCCTCCACTCTTCCGGCAGCAATGAAAACAGGCAACCTCACAGTGCGCCCCTTTTCCATTGTAACCAAAGTGTTGTACAACAAGGACACAAAAAAGGCAAAAGGGGTTGAAGTGGTGGATGCAGAAACCAACCAGTCCGTTGAGTTCAATGCCAAAATTGTATTCCTCTGTGCCTCTGCATTAAACAGTGCATGGATTCTGCTGAATTCAGCAACTGATGTTTGGCCCGGTGGGTTGGGAAGTAGCAGTGACCAACTCGGTCATAATGTTATGGACCATCACTATAACCTAGGCGCAAGTGGCGAGGTGGAAGGCTTCACAGATAAGTACGTATATGGAAGGCGTGCAAATGGTTTTTATATCCCGCGTTTTGCAAACCTAAATGGTGATAAAAGAGACTTCCTGCGTGGCTTTGGCTACCAGGGAGGTGCCAGCCGGCAGGGATGGCAACGCGATGTAGCTGAAATGAATATAGGTGCCGGTTTTAAAGAAGCATTGCTTGAGCCGGGCGGATGGAGTATTGGCATGACAGGGTTTGGTGAAATTCTCCCCGACCATCGCAACAGAATTTACCTCCACCCCACTGTGAAAGACAAATGGGGACTGCCTGTTTTGGCAATGGATGCCGAATTGCAGGAGAATGAACACAAAATGCGCAAGGATATTGTTTCAGAAGCTGTTGCTATGCTGGAGGCCGCAGGCGTAAAAAACATTCATACCTATGATAGCGGGCACGCCATGGGGCACGGCATTCATGAAATGGGAACTGCAAGAATGGGAAGGGATTCAAAAACAAGTGTATTGAACGAACATAACCAGGTATGGGACTGCAAAAATGTTTTTGTAACCGATGGAGCATGCATGACATCAAGTGCCTGTCAAAATCCTTCGCTCACCTACATGGCATTAACGGCAAGGGCCGCCAGCTTTGCAGTCAGTGAATTGAAAAAGGGGAACATCTAAACGCAATTTGAGATTCAGGATTTGAAATTATACCAGGATTCATTTTTGGACCATCCCAAACAAATGAAGACCTAACCTCAAACAAAAAAACTACAAATAACAAACCATGGATAGAAGACAAGCCCTTCAAAATGTTGCTGTATTGCTGGGCGGCACTATTGTTGGAAGCAGTGTGTTTTTACAAACCGGCTGCAAGCCTTCTGCCAAACAAGTGAACAGTCTTTTTAATGAAGACCAGGTGGCCTTCATGGACGAAATTGCCGAAACCATTTTGCCAAAAACAAATACGCCCGGCGCAAAAGAAGCAGGCGTTGGTGCCTTTATGGCATTGATGGTGAAGGACTGTTATACGATGCAAGACCAAAAAGTATTTGTTGAAGGCCTATCGAATATTGAAAAACTGAGCAAGGAAAAATATGGCGAGAGCTACATGAAAATTACTGCTGCCCAGCGCACTGAACTGCTCACCTTATTGGACAAAGAACAAAAAACTTACCAGGAAAAAAAGAAGCCAAAAGAACCATCGCATTATTTCCGCATGATGAAGGAACTCACGCTGCTTGGATTTTTTACCTCAGAAGTTGGCGCCACCAAAGCATTACGTTATGTGGCGGTTCCGGGAAAATTTGAAGGTAGTGTTGAATACAAGAAAGGCGACCGTGCCTGGGCAACCTGATGCATGAAATTGAAGAATAGTGGAGGTACTGAAATGATTTGATGATGACCGAAAATGAAGTTGCATATACTAGCGTTTTGGTCATTCATTTATCATGCTTCGCAATTCTTTCACAAGGATTTTCACAGCTGTTTGCTTATGGAATGCAAACCTGTATAACGCAAACTTTCAGGCATCCATATTAAACCCTTAGCGAGCCACGGAAGCCCCTGGCGGCATAGTAAGATTCAGCGCCATTGTGATATACGAATACATGGCCGTATCGGAAATCTGCAAAGATGGCGCCACCAAGTTTCCTGATTGCTACAGGTGTTATTATCCAGCTAGAGGTTTTTGAATCGAATGGCCCCAATTGCTGCAACTCCCGGTATTGTTCTTCAGTCAAAATTGAAACGCCCATGGCGGCTGCCATTTCTACTGCACTATCTTTCGGTTTATGCTCCTTCCTTGACTCTAGGGCTTCGCGGTCGTAGCAAAGGCTTCTGCGGCCATTCGGACTTTCCGCTGAACAATCATAAAAAATAAATTCGCCTGTCTTTTTATCATAGCCAACAACATCTGGTTCGCCGCCGGTTCTTTCCATTTCATAGAGCGACCAGAGTTTTTCATTGCGTAAGTTGCCAGGATAGGCCTCCAGTTTCGCCTGTACTTTGGTCCACTCGAGCCCCTTGTGCCGGGTTTTATTTTTTTCGAACCGGGTTTTCAGCGTGCCGAGTAGTTCTTCAATTTGATGCTGCGACAACGCCTTTTTGTTTTCCATATTCATAATGTGGGATTCTGATTTGTAATCACTGTACGGAAATGTGGAAACGGCAGTGATAGTACGGGAAGAGATTTGTTTAAGGTTTGAACAATACTGGAATTTAATACAGTTTAGCTTCTGTCGTTCATCGCAAAAATAAAAAAGCCCTGATAGTTGACGCTATCAAGGCTTTCCGTTTTTATGTGTGCCCAAGACTGGATTCGAACCAGCACGCCCTTTCGGGCACCACCACCTCAAAGTGGCTTGTCTACCAATTTCAACACCTGGGCAAACCGGGTTGCAAATATCTACCAGCCACCAATATCTTCCAAACAGAAATTTCTATTTTGGCAATGCCATCCTGAATGTGGTACCATGTCCAGGCTCAGACTGCTTCACAAACAATTCACCTTTGTGGTAATGCTCCACAATGCGTTTGCTCAGCGTAAGCCCAAGACCCCATCCCCTTTTCTTTGTAGTGAACCCGGGGGCAAATACTTTTTGCAGGTTTGATGAACTGATTCCTTTGCCGGTATCACGCACATCAATAACCACCTCTTTTGCCTGCTCCTGCATTTTAACACCAATAACACCTGTGCCATCCATGGCATCAAGGGCGTTTTTCAAAAGATTTTCGAGTACCCAATTAATCAATGTTGGCGAAACATTAGCAACTACCTGTTCTGTGGGCAAATCGGTTTCAAACACCACTTTGCCCGGGGCACGCCGTTTCATGTAGGCCACCATTTCTTTCACTAATTCTACCAGGTTGGTAGGTTCTAGCCTGGGCTGCGAACCCACTTTGCTAAACCTGTCGCTCACCAATTTCAGCCTTTCCACATCCTTCTCCAATTCCTGCACCACCTCACTTTCCGGCTGCTGCTCCTTCAGCATTTCCACCCAACCCCGCAGGCTGGTGATGGGCGTTCCCATCTGGTGAGCGGTTTCTTTGGCCATGCCAGCCCACAACTGGTTTTGGGTCGACTTGCTTTGCGTGCTCATTAGCGCAACGAGCAATACAATAAAAAGCGTTACAATGAGCAATTGAACAAACGGGTAATACTTCACCTGCTTCAGTAGTTCAGTGTTACCATAATATACTTTGTAAGCCAGCATTGGGCTATCGCTGATTACCCAGTCAATAGGTGGATGCACTTTTTTCAGGGAAGCAAGTTGGCTTTTCAGGTAGTTGGAGTCCCGGGCAATGGCCGTTGAGTCTATGTTGCGAGAGTCTACAATTTCGCCTTTTTCATCGGTGGCAATAAGGGGCATATCCTCATTGTTAATGATAATCATATTGGCAAGTGAAATAGAACTCCGTTCATTAGCTAACTGCATGGCCCTGTTGGCCATCACCCATTCTTCCACCCGCTGCTTTTCTTCGCGTTCAATTTTATCGGCAAGAAAACGGGTATAAAAAACGGTGCCTGTCACTATTAGCAACGCCGCCAGAAACAAGCCGGATCTCCAATTGAGCAATCTGTATAACACGGGCCTAAGATAGCCTCAAATCAATGGCCACCGCCACCACAACAGGCTGTAGTGAAAAAACCTGTGCATAAGTGAATATCATGAGCAGGAAATTAAATGCAGCCCCTTATTTTTGCAGCCGAAACGATAAATCATGGCGCAACAACCAATCCATCACGGCCCCGATGAAAGGGAATTCGGAACAAACTGGGTAACATCTTCCAAATGGCTTTTTTACGTTCAGTTGTTCGCATTCCTTGCTTTTGTATTTGGATGCAGTTGGAATATCTACCGCAGCACCTACAAAGGCAAGCCAAAAGTGGAGGTTCAGGAAAGCACCCAATTCACGCCAAAATACAAGTGAGAAAAAAATTTGGAGGGAAAAACCTAGCTCCTATTTTTGCACTCCCAAAAACGAAACAAGTTCTTTTAGATAATTGCTGAAAAGCAATCATGCGGAAGTAGCTCAGCTGGTAGAGCATCACCTTGCCAAGGTGAGGGTCGCGGGTTCGAATCTCGTCTTCCGCTCTTTTTTTCACCTCGCAGCAATGCGGGGTGTTTTTTTTGGTGTACAATTGTGCACGGTAGCCCTGGTGGTGGAACTGGTAGACACGCAGGACTTAAAATCCTGTGGACCGAAACGTCCGTACGGGTTCGATTCCCGTCTGGGGCACTTTATCAGAATTCAGGCGTTTCTGGCAAGGAGCGCCTTTTTCTTTTTCCCCTGAAACCCTTGCCAGTGGCCCGATTGCAGAGAACAAACTAATGGCAACCTCTGGTCGGACTTATATTTTTGATGATTGTGTACTTTGAGAACTGGCTCGAGGCTGAACAATATGGGTCGTTTGCCTTTCAAGAACGTTCCCTGCAATATGTTGCCCAGCCTCACCCTATGCCATGGAAAACTTCGACCGCTTTCCTTTTCAGTTGCGCTGGTTACAACACCTGTACATCGCCTGTTTTTGTTACCAGCACCTGGACCATGGCTCCTGCCTTCACGTCAATTTTGGGCCAATTGACAAATGCAGTATATGGCAAAGGCTTTGCTGCCTGCTCACTTGTTTCGCCAAATACGGCCACATTGGCATCATATGGTGTATTGTTTTCCACCTGCAACGTAACACCTTTGACGTCATGTTTTAAAATGCGTGCTTCCACGTGGTCAAACACTACCATTTGCTGCTTATCGGTTTGCAGGTAAATGCCCGGCAATTCCAACGCCATCAGCATGCCATTGGTTTCAGTCCAGGAGTTGCGGGTGTTGATGAAGTTTCCGATGCTGCCCTTTCCTTCCGCATCGCTGGGTTGTATCCGTTCCATGCTGCTGCCAACAAGATTATTAGTGGTGATATGATTGGGCGGAATATTCACAGCTTCGGCCTGTGCATGCTGTATGTCGCGAATCAAATCGGCATACAACCTATTGCCGGTGGCGCGGTACAATTTAAACAAGTAATCGCCCGATGCAGTACAAATACCGGGAGCTGCATGCTTGTTCTGTATGCTTGCCCACACAGCACCGGCCATGTGGCATTGCAGTTTTCCAATCTGGCTATTGGCTGGGAAAACGGGGTCGTAGGACAAGGCCCATGTAGCGCAAAGTGCCGCCTGAACCTGCGCCTTTTGCAGCCAGTTTTTGTCGCCCGTGTAATGATACAATGCCATCAGGGATTCAAGAAAACCAAATGCAGACTCGGAGTTGGCATCCATTGAAATGTCGCCACAATCGCCACCAGTAAGTCCCTGTTTTTTTATATCACGTTCATAGTAAAAGTTGGCCGATTCTTTGGCTACCTGCAGCCATCCAGGATTTTTGAAATAGTCGGAAGCAATTGCCAAACCTGCCGGTGCAATAGCTCCGGCAGTTGAATTGTACACGGCAATTTCACCTGTTTCAGGCGCTACATACTGCCCGAACTCACCATGCGCCTTCCAGGTCTTTGAAAATGCTTCTGCCAATCTCTTTGCTGCACTTTCCCACGCAGGTTTTATCATGTCGCCATGGCCTTGAGCCCTGAACAACATCAGGTGTTTCATCAGCCAGAGCAAAGCATCGGAATTCTTTCGCACCATGGCTTGCAGTTCAGGGAATTCCGGGTGCATCTTTTCCGGTCGCAGCTCACCCTTGGCGGTGATGCCACCATAGAAATACCCACTCTTACCTTGTAATTTGTTCACCACAAAATCGAGTTCGGCAGCCACGCGTTTGCGTTCTTTTTCATCGTTAAGGGCAAGCATTGGGTAGCTGTTCATCATGCCACTCACCCATCCCAGTTGAAAATCCTTGTTGTTCTCGGGCAGGTAATAACTGCCAACGGGCAATTCAGCAAAATTGTTACTGCAAATGGCAGTTGCCAGTTTCATGAGTTGACTCATTGGCAATTGGTTACGCGGCTCATTGAGTGCAGTAACATCCTTGCGTACCTGCATGAATTTTGAAAGCAAATCAGGAATGCCTTTTGCCTCAAAAACATAAAGCCTGAAATGCAGTGACAGTTCATCGCCAGCTTTCCAATCCGGAGCTTTGTCGCCACTGGAATGAAAATCTCCAAAGCCGGGAGCTTGGTTTCGCATGGCTGGTGAAGTGATGGCAAAACGGCAACTGTGTGCAGCATTCTCCAAAATTGACAGCCCATGGTTGCCAAACTTCGATTGCTGTTCTGTCAGCACAATAAATCCTTGTTTTGCCGATGGAGAATAAAAACACATGGCTGGGGTAGCAGCATTGCCGGTTTGTAATTCCAACTCCGAAGCTTTTCCTTTTTCTACAGCAAGTCGAGGATTGTTGGAAATGGTGAGTGGCACTTTAGGATTATAATACATTTCCTTCGTGTAGGGAGGATTATAGCCATTGCCAATGGAAGTATAACGATTGCCATTGTAAACAATAGCAGGAACCATCACATAATTATCGCGGCTCCATTTACTAAAATCAAAAGAAACTGCAACAGCGGTTGAAGGAGCCATCCCTTCGGTTAATGTAAAAACGGCAGTAACATCTAATGCATCTTTGTGGCCTGCAACAGGCTGGGTGTGCATCTGAAACTTCCAACCTTCCTTTGCATACTGTGTATTGTTTTCTGCAACAAGAAGCTGCTTAACAATGCTTTTTCCTTCATAACTGTTCACACATAATTTCACATTGCCGCCCAATGTTTTCAGCAACCTGTCAATTTCACCAGAGGATTGCGTAAATGCAAATTCTGCAATGAATTGACAGAACAGAATTATTACAGCGATTTTGAAAATGCGAGTCATTAATGATGATTGTTTTATTTGTTGTGACAGCTATTATTTGGCAGGTTGTTTCTTCTTAGTTGAAAGAGATAATTCGGCTATCACCGGCAGATGGTCCGATGGATAAGGCTCCTGCAACACACGGTGGTCAAGGACTTTGAAGGCATCCGTGTTTCTGAAAGCAATGTAGTCAATGGTTTGAACAGGCTTGTCGGATGGTATAGTGAACGGGCAATTGTTCAAACAAGATCGATTGAAATGTTTGTCAAGAATTTCTATCACCGGGCTTCCCGCTTCACTATTCAAATCACCGGCCAACAGCAGCGGAATGGCCTGGGGTATCAAGAGGCTGTCGATAGTTTTTATTTGCATCATGCGGCTTTCATCTTTTGCCTCCGCATCAAAATGTGTGCTTGCAAAAAGAAGTTTTTTATGGTTGCCCAAATTCAGCCATGCCAATGCCAATGCCCTTCTTTCTGCATGCGCATTGGCCGATGGAAGCTGAAACGTTTTTGCAGAATCAATAGGATACTTTGAAAGGATGGCTATGCCATATTCTCCGCCGTCGAAATTGATGGCCTTACCGAAGTAGTGAAACATTTTTGTCCTTTCACCAATTTCTTTGGCCTCATCCATGGCTTTTCCGGAGCGGCCTGTATGAACATCTACTTCCTGCAGTGCAACTATATCCGGCTGATACTTGTTGATGACTGCAGACACAGTATCTACATCAATCACTGAAGGATGAGAAGGCGGGCTGGCATGCCTGATATTGTACGTCATCACTTTCAGCCTGAGTTCCTTCTTCTGGCCAATGCATTCAACTGCCATGAGCGAACCAATACAAGCAAGTCCAAAAGCTATTTTCGATATCATAGATTTCATCCGAATTATATCTTATCTGAGGAGACGTTGCTTTTGTAGCCCGATTAATATGCCGGCAACGCTTTTTATTGCTAGTCTGCCGCAATACAACTTCCCGGTTGTTTTTATATTTTCTCCGCCTGCCCTATCACCGGCACCACGAGTTCCAGCTTCACTTTGGCATTTTCAGCACCATTTGAATAAATTTTGAAACCTGTCTTTCCTTTGGGCATTTGCAGTTTCCCATTCACGGGAATTTGTTCCAGCATTTTGCGGCCCTTGTCGGCCAAATACAAGTTGCCCTTTTTGTAAATCACAAACTGCCCTGCCGACAACTTTTTATCAATGAGAATTTCATGACCGCTGCCCACGCTAATTCTCAAGCCACTGATAGTTGAATCCTTAGGCGCCAGTACTTTGATGGAGAACTCCATGGGTTGGGTTTCGAATTTATTTTGCAAGGTCACCAGTGTGCCTGAAGTGTTGTAAGGTAAATCCCTGAAACGGTTTTCTTTCACCGGGTACAGAACGAATGACTTGGCACCTGTTTGTTCCAGGTGAAACTTGTAATCCAGGTCTTTCAGTTTTTCCTTCAGTGCCTTTGTGAATACCTGTGCTGCACGTGCATTTTCCCAGGTACGGATGGCACTAAAAATGGCTGCCTTTTCGGCACTTGCCTCCACTGTTTGCTGACTCAGGCCCAGCATGTATGTAGCATTCCAACCAATGGATTTTGCCTGCAGGTTTTCAGCATCATACACGCTCCAGTCTGCCTGGTAATTCTGGATGCCGAAGGTGGAAGGAAAATAGCTGCTTTCGAAAACATAACGCATGTCTTTGCCTTCGATACCCCATTTGTTGAGAACAGGGCTGAACATGTGATCGCCACCGCCCACATTGCACACACTCATATAATGCCAGCTTCCCTCCTGCACAGCGCTGCCCATCACCCGCAGGTATTTACCACCATTGCGATAGTAACTGTCGAAAAGACCACGGAAAAATCGTTTGAAAGAATATTGACCATGGCCCTGGTACATGCAACTTTCAAGGCCATCAAAATCAATGTAATCCATGCCACCTTCCGTCAGCCATTTGCCATAATAATCGGCATAAACTTCCTGCAGATTCATATCAGGTGCAAATCCGCGGTAGCAGTTGGGTTGTAGCTTTACAATGGTGGTGCCTGCCTTGAACCAACCCAGCTTAGTGTTGTGAAAACCACGCTTGATGTGCAGGAATGTGTAAGGCTTTGAGGTGGTGATGCCGTTGTATTCAATCAATTCTTTGCCAATTTTCAGCACATTGGTATGGTTGCCTTCCCATCCACCAAATTCATTGAAATAAGCAGTATCAGCAACTGTAATCATGGTATCCTCAGGCGAGATATCCTTTGTGATTGTAGTGCGCTGCATAATGGCCAGGCTATCGCTTGGCACAGGCGATACATCGCTGTTATTATTGGGCTGCAGAAATTCGCAGAGGGTGTGCAGGCCGTAGCGTATACCTTCCTTTTGCATCAGGGCGCCAAAATTGGCTATGCTCATAGCCGGCGAACCAATGAAGCTGATTTTCTTTTGTGTCCAGCGGTTTGCAGGGTTGGGATAATACTCACCCCAGCCTTCATCCTGTACGGATTTTATGTTCAACTGCCGGGAATAGCTAGCCAGGCTATCGTGCGAACCCCACCATGCAATATCGGGTCGATAAGCTGCCGGGTCTTTTATCCATTTGCCATCCATTGTTGGGTGCGGCAATCCTTCATTCAATACGATTTTTTCAATCGTATTTAATCCTAATGAATCAGGGCAGGCGTACAGGGCTACAGCCGAACCCGCAAAATCGGCATCTGTTGCAGTGACCAGTTGGTAGCGAGCCGAATTGGCTTTGCCCTCAATGTTGTCAGGATAATACGGAAACCGGATCAATTGCTCTTTGCGACGGTCACGTGAATGCATGCTGATGGTGGAACCAAAGGCAGGTTCAAGTTTTGCGCCATTCCCGTAGTTCATTCGAAAATATTCCTCAGGCTGCGAATAGAAAGCCACATCGTTAACGCCATCGCCGCCAATGCTGAAGGTCTGTCCTTCTTTCAGGTTGGGAGGCAACGGATATTTTTTGGGGTCAGGGGTGTGTATATAATAATACATGAACGATAGGTCACCGTCAGAGGGCGGGCCGCTGGTGGTGTTATCATTAAGGCCCAGCATGCCAATGGCAAAATCATCGCTGCGAACAACAGAAAGCAGGTCTCCTATTAGTTTGGAGATAGTGGTTTTGTAAGGTCCCCATATTACGTTGTCCACGCCGTTACGAGGCTCCAGTGAAAGTAGCTCCATGCGCAGGTATTGGGGTTTCTGATCAACTTTTATCCGTGCCAACGATCCGTTGGCAAAAGTCATCATCACTTCACTTTTGCCATTGTTCAACACAGCCTTTACTGGCAATATGTCGAGCTTGTCCTTTTGCAAACTCACAAGTGGTGAACTCATGCCTTTAGGGCAATATTCACGGCCTGTCTTGTTTTCTTTTATCGAAGTGATGTAGCCTTTGTTGTTGACCGAAAAAGATGCATAACTGGTTTTGAAAACCATCTGCGCCACCAGTCCGTCGCACAAGAGCAGTAAAACAAATGGCATCAGTATTCTGCAGAACAAATGACAGGATTGCCTTTGCAAGAAGGAAGAAGCACTAATTAAGCGCAATGATTTCATAGGTGGTAGTTTAAATTTTCCCCGGCCTGACTGAGCGGGAACGAACAAGAACTATGCTAAAAGCCTTACAGCAAGCAACCATGCAACAACATCCTTTTTGTAAACAGGCCATTACTACACAGTGCCGGAATGAAAACTTTTTTTAGCGTATAAAATTACCTTGTTTACTACCTGCAGTAATGCAGTGAAATTGACCATCATGTATGTTATTTTGACCAAAAGCAAAACAGGAAGGAAAAATGCGGTTCAAAAAGAATTCAAAAGTCCAGTCAGAAAATTCTTTATCCCTTTTTGAATCGCAAATGCCATTGAACGCTGCCGGTGGTATTGCTGCGAATCACAACTTTTGTCCAGCCATTTTCCGAAGCACCCAATTTTTCGATTGTTATTTCTTTGGAATCACCTTCCACATCCATGCCGGCCAATTGCCATTTACCACCATCCAGTAGGCCAGCAATACGCAATTCATATGGGTCATTGGCAACTACAGCACTTTCACCCGATAGCTCATTGTTTTTCCAGTTTTCCTTTTTCACATCTACTATCCCCTGCGTTACATGGGCAGAAGTAGAAACCAATACCGGGTGGTCTTCCTTTTTGCGCAGCGCAATTACCTGGCACGATTCAGCCGGCAATTCAAAGCCAAATTTTTCCCGGATGTCAGGAAGCACCCGTTTGCCCCAGAAATCAAAAGCATAATAATCACCTGGCTGCAAACCTGTTCGACTTATTGTGCTGCCAAGCTCAAGTGCCGTCGAATCCCAATTAAACAGGCCCAAAACCTGCCTGTTTACACCGGAGTGGTTGTCTGTGGCCAGCCAAATGGATGGAAGATTTTTATCAAATGCGTCCACTGGCCTGGCAATTCCTTTGTGTGAAAGCATGCATCGTTTCATGATTTCGAGCCTTTCAGCAGGAAGATCGGGAAGCCAGTCACTGCTCAGGAAAAACTGGCCTGTAACAGCCACCCAAGATGGGAGCAACCTGGCCCGTGTAAGACTGCCAATGCCTTTGATACTTTCATCGGATGTGGACGAACCATTTTCGCGAATGATAGAGGGATCCGGGTCATTCCACCACACCCGTCCATTCAGAAAATATAATCGTGATGCACGAATGGCACCAGTGCGAATACTTTGCTTGTCATGATTGAAATCAGGGCCCACCCTCATGGCATCCACCAATCCAATAGAAGCGCCAAACGAACGCATGTTCTGGCTCTGACAGCAACCTGAAAAAAACACATCCCTGCCAACTGAATTACGTAGAAGCGATAGACCGGATCTGTAGGCTTCTATCTGTGTCTTCGTAGAATCAAACAGGGGTCTGGAATTGCCCATGCTGTCATATTTGTAGCCATCGTTGATGTACATCAATTCTGTAACTGTACCGGTCCACAATCCATCCATTTTAAAATAGCCAAATCCCCACTTCTTCATAGTTGTAGCCACTGCCTGCAGATGTTTCCGCACTTCAGGATTAGTGAGATCCAATGAAGTACCTCCCCACTTTGTTTCGAAAGGCTGACCATTAAGTCTCTGCGCAAACCATTGTTGACGGGCAGCAAACTCGGGCGCCCTGTGGTTGCGGGCAAAGGGCATCCACCAGATACCTGCCCTTAAACCGGCTGCACTTATTTTTTGCGCTGGCTCCTGCATGCCATTTGGATATGGACCATTGGGTTTTGCCCGATCAAACCCACGTGCCGGGCCATTGAAGATGGCGCCGTCTTGCCATTGGTCATCAATTTGCACTGTCCCCAATCCATAATCTTTCAAATGCCCGGCTATAAAATCGACCAATTCCCGGGTGCTGACATTGCTGCCGGCTCCACCGTTTTTTTCACTATACCAGGTGCAGTACACAGCCTGTCGTTCGGGCAACTGAATTTGATATTGCTTTGCCAATGCATCGGCAAAAGCCTCTTCGCCCAATCGGGCGTCGTCGAAATAACCAACCAACATTTTTTCAAGTGGCACTTTCTGACCAGGGCCAATCAACAAACGCCCATAATCAATTTGCCCTGTTAACTGCACCTTACCGCTAAGGGTATCTGAAAAGAAAACGCCACTGCCCCGGTCGTGGGTTAGCCAGCCAGCAACCACCCCGTTTCTCGATTCCGGGTCGACGGTTGTAAGGAAAACATAACTGCCGGGATTTTTATCAACAGGAAGCAGGCCGCCGGTACCCAGTGTTTTCAGTTTGGAGACGGGCTGTTGCAAATCAAGCACAAAAGAAAGTGAACGCTGTGCTTGCAGGTATCGTGGGGTTTTACACGAATTCAACACTGTTTCCTGGATCACAGCAAAAGGCAGCCCGGCATAAGTGTCTATTGTGTAAAAACCTCCATCTGATTTGTTGATGACAATTTCCTCGCCTGCGCCAAATAGCGGATGTTGCAGTTTTCGTGTCTGAGTTTTGGTGGCTGCACCTTCCAAACTACCGGCCTGAACAAATACCTTACCCGAAGCCTTTTCTTTCAATTGAAGTTTATGCTGCAAAGCATCATAACGAATGGACAACCAGGAGTTGGCAATCTCTGAGGTTTGTGCCGATAAAATTCCAATGGTGGCAAAACATAACAATCCTGGCAGGAAATGATTTTTTCTCATCATGGAAAGAATAATTTTTTCAAATGTTCGGTTCGCTTGCAATATGGTACGAGTTGGGAAACCAGCCTGTTGCATAAAATCACCGGGCAGAATATGCAGCCAGATGATAAGTGTTCTTTCATTTACAAGACCTCGTTAATCGTTGAAGACCGCTAAATTACCGCCCCCCCTGCTGGCATGGGCAGGCGTTTCAGTTTTAATTCAACTTTTAATTTATTAACCACTAGCGCTGAAATATGATGGCAGCAAGTACCTATTTGTCGCACTCTTTGACATACCATCCATTGCCTTGTCTGCAAAAAGAAATATGGGACTGTAAACAACATGGAAATTGTATGAATGCTTCCCGAAGCGCAGTTGGAGAAATTACAGCATGGTGCTGACTTTGGTGGACAGGTAATGTGGCAGAAAAAATAGCCAGCATCATCAGTAAAATCCAGGCAAGCCATTCAAAATTGCTGCCAACCACCCCGTGCAAAAATCCAATGCCCGCAAAACCGATGCGCATTATTGGCTTGCATTGGCACTGAACATGGAGAAGCCGATCTGCCACCACCTCAGCAATCTTTCTACCAGGAAAATATCAGTATTCGATGCCGACTTTTTATTACTCAAACAAAAGCCAATAGCAAAAAGCGCTATTACGCAGAGCAAAAGCACCACGTAATCGAGGGTGGCAAGTATTACATCCACCATTCAAGAGATTATATGTTCATTAAATGGAAACCATTGGGCGGTATTCCCTTACGTTGTTTCTTTCCCAACAATAAGTACGTAATATCTTTTTTTCACGGTAACAGTAATCCCAGTCTATTTGTGTAGCAAAGCCCGGCACCTCCGGAAGGCTGAAGCAGCCGCACTTCCATTCTGGCTTGATGCTGAAGTAATCCTCCAGTCCGTGCATCAGGGAATACAAGTACTCTGTGTAACAATCTTCGCCGGCTGTGGCCACCAAGGAAGCTGTAAAAAGTGAATATCCTCCTGAACTGAAATCTGCCTTGGCATTGAAAGCAAGGTCTTTCACACCCATCCATTCCTGCACGCCTGCTATCTGTGTAGGTACAGGTTGAAGGTGCTGTACGCCAGCATTCAAAATTGATGGAAAAACTCTGGCTGATCGTTCCGATTCCCCGTAAGAAATTTTTAAAGAAGTACTCATACATAGCTTTTCAATCTGGTCTAGGGAGGCAGAATGCACAGGTTCTTCAAGCCAGGCTATATCAAGGTTTCCACAAAAATCGATAAACTGCAAAGCCTGTTCGCATGTCCAAATTTGATTAGCATCCATTGCTAGTTTTACTTCTTTGCCAAGCACACTGCGAACAAATTTCACCCGGCTCACATCCTCTTTCATTTTTGTACCAAAATCCTTCCCAACCTTCATTTTGTAGCATTCCGATCCGGCATCAAGAAACAGTTCTATCTCAGTCTCCAGTTCCTCCAGCGAATAGTTGGTGCCGCCGCCGCTGCCATAAAACTTCACTTCATTACGCGTGGCACCAAGGTATTGGTGCAAGGGCAATCCACTGCGGCGTGCAGCAAGGTCATGTAAGGCAAGATCTACCTGGCCAAGCAAGGCAGAAGCCGGACCTCTGAATCCTTCATTACGTATTGACCAATACAGATGGTTGTACAATTCACTATAAGCAATATCCTGGCTATGCAGCAGAATGGGAAACAAACAGGTTTCTATGATGTTGTTATATGAACTATATACCGGGGCTTCTCCTATATTGCCATTTTCATCTTCCAATGTTATTATGGCTAATCCAAATTGAAAAAACGGCCCCATGGTTGCATCCTGAAAAGGCACAACACAATTCACGGGCTGCAATACTCTTATTTGAACCTTGCAAATACTAAAAACTTCATTTTCAATTCTGTACATCCGCATTCATTTTTTCGTCAGCGTAATGCATGATTTTATCAAAAAGACCAGGTGCCAGCGGGCCGTTGTTAACATCTGAAAGTGTTTGTTGCAATTGGTTCAAATTGGAAGCGCCAATGACTATCTGGAATGAATAGGGCAACGACAATAAAAACCGGTGAGCCAGTTCATGCAGGCTCATATTGTTTGCTACAGCCATTGAATTCACCCTGCATGCCCTTTCTACGGTTTCATGGCTTATCCAAACCGGCGGATCAGCAGTAAAATCATTGAACCTATTACCGAGCAAACCCATGAACAAAGGGCTTGCGGCGTAATATTCTAACTGGTGCTGTTCACAGAAAGGCAGATATTCAACCAGCCCTCTTGTATTGCACGCATTCAGTTTATTGAACTCCATCAGTACCTCGAACACACCTGCTTCCAGGTATGGTCGAAACCATTCGGGGGCATTGCCTCCCAATCCAATTTTG
>JBBIOQ010000081.1:0-15788 GCA_037443285.1 Sphingobacteriales bacterium
TATTTTGGAATGGCTGTCAGCAATAACCTACTTGTTTGTTACCTGCTTTTTGTTGTATACGGATTGTATGCAGCAGCCACAGAAGGCATAGCAAAGGCATGGATTTCGAACATCTCCCGACGTGAGGATACTGCAACAGCCATTGGCACCTATACCGCTTTCCAGAGCGTAGCCTCTTTAATTGCAAGTGCAGGGGCCGGTGCGGTTTGGTTGTGGTTCGGCCCTGTGGCACTTTTTGGCATAAGCGGATGTGTGGCTATTGGAGTGGCTATATATCTAACCTTAATTAGAATTCATCGGGCACTTTGAGGAAAATTGACTTCCTGTGTTTGCACTTTCGAACAGTGATTTTGTTTTTATTTGCACACCAAACCGGAGGGATGCCAGAGCGGTTGAATGGGACGGTCTCGAAAACCGTTGTGCGGGCAACTGTACCGAGGGTTCGAATCCCCCTCCCTCCGCAAAGTATTTTGTTAGAACAGGCAAGCACTTTGAATCAGCAATTAGTCAGTTTCAAAGTTTGCAGAAGCCTAATGATAACCTGCATGCAAATTGAGTTTGGGATTTTACTCAAGGGTTGCTAACCATTTGTGCCAAATCTCAGAGATGCTGCATTTCCATTGAGTCGAGTGCAAATGGATGAAAGCGGACTTCTTTGATAGATCCCTTGAACCAGTTCTTCTGGTTTAATCTTACACCAAGTGAAATTTTTCCACCCGTCATAGTTGGGAAATCAAAATCACCTTGTAATTCCCGTTTGCCATTTACATAGCTCGACATGGTTTTTCCGTCATATGCCATGGCAACCCAATACCATTGGTTGGCAGGATGTAATTTGGTAGAATCTATCAGCGTGAGTCCCTTATTTTCTTTGCCATTTTTTAAAAAGGTATCCATATACCATTCGCCACTGGTTGTGAGCCTCACTTCAAACGTACCACGATTCAGATTGGAGTCTTCAAAATGAACAAGCCTTGGGGCTATTGGTCCATCGGAAGATGGGTTGAATAGCACTTCGATTGTGAAGCGTTGCCATCCTTGAAATGGAATACCGGGAATAACAAGGCCGTCATTCTGCCCGTTGAAGTAAAGGTGCGAACCGTTGGAGTCAGCCACCACCAATGGATTGCCCCAAATGAAAGGCTGATAATTGGAAATGAGTTTTGTATTATCAATTTTCCAGATAATGGGATCTGCATGTTCAACTATTTCCCATGCCATCACTATTACGCTTGTGGTAACTACAAGGGAAGCAATTAAAAACCCATGAAAGGACGAGTGATGCTTTGACAAATTCATCATTAAAAAAACATTGCCGGGAATTTTATCAAACGAAGAGAGATTGTGGTTTCCTGACTAATGTACTTTTTTCATTTTTACTGAATTAATGTAGCTGATTAAAATCGACATATTACGGATGTATTCAGGTGTGGAAATATACAGTTGTTCCGAATCATCCACATAGGGAGACGTGTCGGTTTCGTCGCCAACATTGGTTGATGCATAGGCGTTTGTATGTTCCTTTTTTTGTCCATCACCTATATATGGGTTGCTTATTTCAACATGTTTAACTAACCAACGATTTTTGCTGTCAAGTGCCTTCAAAATTTCTTTTGCCTTGGTATCATTTACAGGAATAGAAACCTGGTCATTTCTGGAAAGATCGTAAAACGACTTCGGCAAACCTGATCCTTTAAACATCCCGGGTTTCAGGGGTGAATCTTTCGTAACATCTTCGGGTGTTAGTTTATTTATTCTTTCATATTCATGCTTCAGACTATTGACATCGATGCTCCCTTTTCCGTGCATATGGGCCAGCAAGTTCGTGTCAATGCTATCAGTGTAATAATATCCGTACGTTGCATTCGAGCCTTTGCGGTGAACGAAAACAGGTTTGTTGGTGCCCACTTCTACAAACAGTGAATGGGTGTAGTGTCCGTTTTCAGTCATCCTTTGAGGAAGCCTGACCTGTTCCAGCCATTTGATAGCAGCAGGTATTTTCGACAGATATTTTTGATCGCCGGTATATTGGTAAAATTTTAGCAGCAAAAAACAATTTGCAAATGTGGTCCTCGGCAGGTACGCAGGTGGTTCATAGGTTCTGGCACCGGCAACTTTCATGTTCATGTCGTATTGCTGTCCCCATGCACCATTGTCAGCCTGGGATAGCAAATAGAAATTCATGCCCCTGTAGATGGGTTCCAAAAATCTTTGCTCGCCCAATGTTTCATAGCACTGAATGAGGAAGTTCACATTTTCCCATATCACTTCATCATTGAAGGTGTAAAAGGAAGAATAGTCAGGATGACCTTGCTTGGCAAAGTCGGATTTTAAGGGATAGCGCTGCGGCCATCCTCCATTCGGATACTGACTTCTGAGGATAAAATCAATGGCTTTATCAAGTGCCGGTTTGTATTTGGCATCCAATTTCTCGAGATACATTCTCAGGAGAAAACGGGCAGCATCTGAAGATACATCGTCATCATATGTGTCGTTGCCATAATAGTGCTGAAATTCTTCAAGCCGCCAGCCATTTTTGCCAATTGTATTGTACCAGTTTTTGAGCGACCTGTCTCCCGCAAAATCTATCATATAATTCCAACCGCCTTCGTGGCTTTGTCCCCAAATCATGGCGGCGGCAGCCTTTTCGGCAGCCTGGTAAAAATATTCGTTCCCTGTTGCATGGTATGCATCTAATAACATATGACCAACAGCAACAGTGCCGCCATCCTGCACCCAAATCATTGTTTTGTATGCTTCCATTTCGCCCCATCGCCTTGAAAGATCCGGCAGGTAGTACCAAACATAACCTCCGCTGGTACTCACCGAATCAGTCATAAACTTTGTTGCTTTCAGCATGGCCTCCTCACATTGCTGAGCAAGATTTTCTTTTTGCGCAAAAAGTTTTAGTGAAAAAAACATCAACGCAGCAACAATAAAGCGGGTTAGTTTATTTGTCAACATGGAATATTTAGAAAAGAGGTTCAATGAATAATTTGTTGCGGAGGAGAAAGTGATTGATGAGCGTGAATTAGGACAGCATTGGCAAATTGTTCTTCAGGTTTTCAAAAAAAATAGCCATTATAAAATGTGGTCAGAAAACAACCTTTTGGAGTGACTTTAAAGGTATAGGTTTTTGCATGGCAGCTGGAAAACCCAGCCATGAAATCAGCCAAAGATTGCGGTGTGATTTCACGCAAAGTTTTTGTGCATAGATTTGAAGATGATATGCTCAATAGTATATCAATAAATTACTTTTTGCCAAACAATCTTTGTGTATGAAAGAAATGAACGGAATGCCCTTTATTGAGGCTGCAGAAATAGCATGGGAACAAGTAGACAATGGTGTCGAACGAAAAATAATTGGTTACGATGACCATGTGATGATGGTTTGTGTCCGTTTTAAAAAGGGCGCTGTAGGCAATCTGCACCATCATATTCACAGGCAAATTTCCTATGTGCAGGCAGGTAGTTTTGAAGTGACAATTGATGGCAAAACAAAAACACTCAGGCAGGGTGACTGCTTTTTTGTTGCACCCGATTTGGTGCATGGCGTTGTGGCTTTGGAAGATGGCTTACTTGTTGATGTTTTTACGCCGGCAAGGATGGATTTTCTTTAGAGGGTAATTAAAATTTCAAGAAAAATTTCAACCGCCTGCAGGTTACTCTCTTCAAGTTGGTAAGGATGCGATTGAATGCATGCTGCGGCGCATTTTTTTCAGTGGCAACACGTACACTTGATTTTGCTGTTCTTTCATAGTGACCATTATCACACGATAGTAGGCCGATGAACTGCATTTTGCGCACCCTTCATCATTATGAACAAAGAAGTCGAATCTGAATAATTTTTTCTCAATCTGAATTACTTGAACAAAAGGGAAGGGGCATGGATTGCTGAAAACAATTATCTGGTGTAGCTTGTGTAGCACAATCAACGGTAATGGTAAGCGTTGATTTAAGGGATGCCAGAGGAGAGTGTAATTTGAAATTTATTCATCATGGCTTCTGGCAACTCTCAATCCTGGCCTTTAATCGTCTAGCAAAAAATGAAAGCAGGTAATGTGGAGTAAAATAAAAAGTGACATTGGTTTATATGCAATCCTGATTGGGGTGTTTGCACTTTTTCTGCTTGCTGTTTTTAGTGATTCAGCCAAAATGGGAACAATCGTTGATGTTGGCCTTGTAGCTGACAGCACATGGAAAGCACCTAGCCTGTTTTTGGACAATGAACTGAAAGGTGAGGAAAGGGAGTTGGTTGTTTATGGTGCTGACCTTATTGCCAACACTGCGAGATACCTTGGGCCGCATGGAAGTGTTGCACAACTTACAAATGGAATGAATTGCCAGAATTGTCATCTTGATGGCGGCAGGCGTGCATGGGGAAATAACTATAGTGCGGTTTACAGCACTTATCCAAAATTCAGGGACAGGAGCGGAACAGTTGAGAGCATATATAAGCGGGTAAGTGATTGCTTTGAACGGAGCCTAAGCGGCACAACTGTTGATAGCAACAGCCGAGAGTTTAAAGCAATTTATGCCTACATTAAATGGGTAGGCAAGGACGTTGCAAAAGGTCAGAAGCCTTATGGCAGCGGCATTGAAAAACTGGCTTTTTTAGATAGGGCTGCAGATCCGTTGAAAGGAAGAGAAATTTTTGGCGCAAAATGTGTAAGCTGCCATGGCGCTGAAGGGCAGGGGCAACTTAAAGAGGCAGGCAATGCATATACTTACCCGCCACTATGGGGTGAACATAGCTACAGCAATGGAGCGGGATTGTATCGCTTGTCAAATTTTGCGGGATACATCAAAAGCAATATGCCTTTCGGTCAGGCAACGCACAGCAATCCTGCGTTGACAATTGAAGAAGCATGGGATGTGGCTGCATTTGTAAACTCGCAGCCAAGGCCTTCAAAAATCCAAGGCAACGATTGGCCTGATATTTCAAAAAAGCCGGTTGATTTTCCCTTTGGTCCTTATTCCGATGGATTCTCTGAGCAGCAACATAAATACGGTCCCTTCAAGCCCATTGTGGCAAAACGAGATGAAATGAAGAAGAATGCCAGGCCATCCAAAACTTCATAGCCGTTTCATTGCGATGCCTTGATGTATCCAAATCCCTGGGCTTCCTTAGAAATAATTTCGTAGATGCCATCAGGTACAGTGGTCACTCCCGATATCAGTTGGTCTTTGGTTATTTTGTGCACCATCATTGCGTGCTCGCATACTGCGAACTTCACATTTTTTAAAGCGGCAAGTCTTTCAACATCTTTGCTCACCGCCGATTTTCCGGATGTTACCATGTTGAGCGATTGCCCATAAAACACCACTTCTAATTCGGGATTGGCATTGGTTTGAAGAATAAGGTCAATCCACTTGATCACTTTCTGATGCATGGCTGTATCCTGGTTGGTAATATCGAAAACTACCTTGTAAGGTTGCTTCTGTGCCTGCACTGCCTGTGCAGTTGCCATTATCATAAGAATGGCAAGGATGAAAGTCTTCATATGTCAATGTTTTGGTTAAGATAATGTGTTCCACACAGCATTACAAGAGAGCAAATCAATTGTCAGTTAGTGAGTAATGAAATGTCATTTCAGAAATATTCGCAATTGATGCTTTGCATTCCGGGAATGTTGTTTGTACTTTTCTGATTATTCATCCCCACAATAAATAAATTATGAAAAACCCTGTTCAAACTGCTGGAAACAGCAGGCGAAATTTTATCGGCGCATTTGCTGCTAATGCTGCGTTGCTAAGTATGGCCTCAGCGTTTGCGCCACTCAAAAATATGGCCGAGCCTTTTGACTACCCAGGTAACAACCTGCAGGATGCTGATGCCTGGTTTGCAAAAGTGAAAGGGAAGCATCGTGTAGTTTTTGATGCTCCCAGGCCGCATGAAATGATGCCCTTTGCCTGGCCAAGGGTATTCCTGCTTACCAATGCAGCCACCGGTTCACCCGAATCAGATTGCGGAGTAGTTGTGGTGCTGCGACACGATGCTATCCCTTATGCTATGGATAATAGTATGTGGGCCAAATACAAATTTGGCGAAGTATTTAAGGCCGACGACCCAAAAACCGGGAAGCCATCCATCCGTAATCCATTTCAAAAACCCGATGCCGGCGATTTTAAAGTCCCAGGCTTCGGCGAGGTGAAAATCGGAATCAATGAATTGCAGGAAAGTGGCGTCATGTTTTGTGTTTGTGATGCCGCGATGACGGTATTCAGTGCTGCATTGGCTGAGGGCATGAAAATGGATGCCAAAGCTGTTAAGCAGGAATGGGTAAATAATATCCTGCCGGGCATTCAGCCGGTTCCTTCGGGTGTATGGGCACTGGCAAGGGCACAGGAACAAAAATGTGCTTACATCTTTGCAGGATAAGCAAAAAGAGGTTCGGTAAATCCGAACCTCTTTTTACAACCAGGCTATTCCAGGTTTATTTTATTTCACGCTGCATGGGGTTGGGGGCTCCGGCACCGGCATTGCGGTTGCCACGGAAACCACCGCCTTTAAACAACTGAAAGCGGGTAGGAGTACCTACTGCAGGCCAACGATTGTTCGATTCATCAATATCAGCTGTTTCTCGCATGGGGTCAAGCAAAATAGAAACTACTTCCTTGTTTTTCACGAACGACTTGGTGATTTCCAACTCATTCTTGCGCCAAACTTCTGCTGCTATTCGGTCTGTTTCCTTGGTGCCATCCTTGAAGGTCCATTCAATTATCAGCGGCATCACCAGGCCCCCTTTGTTGGTAAAATGCAATTCGTAAAACCACTTGTCCTTGAAAGGTGCAATGTCATCCGCAGTAATTGCTTCCGGAGCAGTCCTTTCACGAACAATGGGAGTTGTGTCCACTTTCTTCAAATCACGGTCGTAGTACCAATAGAAATCGCGGAGTGTTGTATCGGCATCCGTTGCAAACACAATGTTCTTGTCCTCGCGGTTACGGATTTTTGAAATGTCATCGTAGGTACTCACGATTTTCTTTGCTACATAAATGGAATCGCTTCCACCACCACGGCGTGCTGGAGCCTGGCCTGTTTCGCTGCCAACCTTGTAACTTTTTACACTGTCCAGCGCAATGTCTACCGGGTCAATGCCATAAAACCATCCACGCCAAAACCAGTCGAGGTCAACTGCACTCGCATCTTCCATAGTGCGGAACAGATCGGCAGGTGTTGGATGTTTGAATGCCCAGCGACGTGCATATTCCTTGAATGCATAATCAAACAGTTCGCGGCCCATGATGGTTTCACGCAAAATATTAAGGGCAGTAGCCGGTTTGCTGTAGGCATTAGGGCCAAACTGGACAATGTTTTCGCTGTTGGTCATAATGGGCTCCAACTGGTTCTTAGGCATTTTCATGTAGTCAGCAATGGACCAGGCCGGTCCACGACGACTTGGATACTTGTTGTCATACAGTTCTTCAGTCAGGTATTCCACGAAAGTATTCAGGCCTTCGTCCATCCAGGTCCACTGGCGTTCATCGCTGTTTACAATCATCGGGAAGAAGTTATGACCCACTTCGTGGATGATTACTCCAATCATGGAGTATTTGGTGGATTCGGTGTAAGTGCCATCATCGGCGCAGCGGCCGTTGTTAAAGCAAATCATTGGGTACTCCATGCCGTTGCTGGCTTCAATACTCTGAGCTACCGGATATGGATAGGCGATGCTGAATTTGCTGTAGCTTTTTATGGTATGTGCTACCACCTTGGTGCTGAATTTGCGCCAGAGGTTGTATGCTTCTTTGGGATAAAAGCTCATGCACATTACTTTCTTGCCTTCAACATAGGCAGGCATGGCATCCCAAATAAATTTGCGGCTGCTGGTCCATGCAAAATCACGCACCATGTTGGCTTTGAATTTCCATGTTTTTGTTGCGGTAGCCTTATTTGGTTCTGCGGCTTTGGCTTCATCAAGTGTGGCTATTTCCACCACATCTTTAGCAGTTTGTGCCTGCTGCCAGCGTTTGAGTCTTGCAGGAGCAAGTACCTGCGCATAGTTCTGGCATTCGCCCGTTCCTCCCACCACATGGTCTGCCGGTACTGTCATTTCTACATCGTAGTTGCCAAACACAAGGGCAAATTCGCCGCGGCCGGTAAACTGGTGGTTCTGCCAGCCCTGGAAATCGCTGTACACACATAGCCGTGGAAACCACTGCGTCATGGTAAAAACGTAATTGCCATCTTTTGGAAAGAATTCATAGCCACCACGTCCGCCAATCGTCATGCGGTTAGAGATTTTGTAATGCCAGCCAATATTCATGATGTACTGCTGACCGGGTTTCAGAGGTGCTGGCAGGTCAACCCGCATCATGGTTTGATTTATGGTAAAAGGCAGGGCCTTGCCGGCAGCATCTTTCACATATTCAACCTTGTCGCCATAGCCTTCCAGCAGGGGTTTGCGGTCGACCATGTTCAGTTCAGATATTCCCATATTCGGGCGCAGGCGGCTTTCGTCGAAGGAGTTGTTGGCCGATTTGGGGTCGTGCTCGTTTTCATCGAGTTGCAGCCATAGGTAAGTGAGCACATCAGGGCTGTTGTTGAAATAAGTCACGGTTTCCTTTCCATGCAGCTCCAGTTTTGATTCATCCAGTTCGCAAGTGATTTTGTAATCAGCACGCTGCTGCCAGTATTTGGAGCCGGGAGCACCACTTGCTGTTCGGTATTCATTGGGCGTAGGCAATATGGTGCCCAACTGTTCAAACTTGTTGCCGTGATTGCTGGTCGGATTGTTGCGGATATCCTGTGCATTTGCTTGCAGGATAACAACAAGTGCTGCAATCACCATCAGGCATTGTCTTTTCTTCATCAGCTTTTTGTTGGTTTAAATATTAAAAGGCATTCTTTCTATAGCCATGACCAGCGCTGCAAAAAAAGCGCCGCCACTTATAAACAAAACCCAGTCCCTGCGACTCACCTTGAAAAGGCCCTGCCAGATGGCTGCAGCAAGCAATACACCGCTCACCACCATAATCTGTCCGCCTTCGAGGCCTACATTGAAGCCCAGCAATGGCACCAGGATATTAGCTTCTTTTCCTAACAGGCTTCGCAGGCCATTGGCAAAGCCCATGCCATGTATAAGGCCAAACGTAAGTGCCAGAAAGTAATTGAGCCTTACAGACCGGGCAGTGAATTTCTTTTGAAGGGCATTAAAAAAAGCGGTTATTATAATGGTGCAGGGAATGAGAAACTCGATCCATTTTGAACTGAAATGAATAATTCGAAAGGTGGCAAGTACAAGGGTAATGGTATGGCCAATGGTGAAAGCGGTAACAAGTATGAGCACCTGCTTCCAATCTTTGAAAACGTAAATGGCAGAAAGTGCCATGATGAAAAGGAGGTGGTCCCACGCAGAACGATTAATAATATGGTCCCAGCCAAGTTGTAGATAATCCCAAAACATTGAATAGCGCCGCTTTGTGTGCAAAAGAATATAAGACGACAATACAAAAGCATTCCTGCATGAAAAAATATTCGAAAGCAAGGCCATGTGTTAAAAAATGACAACAAGCTGTTGTTTCATTTTGTTAACGGCCTAAACCCTTGGAAATTCGCCACAAACAATTTTGTCCATGCCTGTATTATTGGCTTTCCTTTTTGGCTGGTTTCATCCGTTTTTCGTGTCGGTGGTAGAAATAAACCACAATGCAACGGAGAAAACACTGGAAATCAGCGTTCGAATTTTCACCGATGATTTTGAAAACACGCTCAACGCAAGGTTTCCGGGCAATAAGGTGGATTTGTATCATCCGACCAAGGGCTCAACCGATTCGCTCATGAGCCGCTACATCAGGGAAAAGCTGAACCTGAAGGTGAATGGTAAGCCAATGAACATGGCGTACATTGGTTTTGAAAGGGTGGAGGAAAGCATTTGGTGTTACATGCAAATAGACAATGTGCCGGTTGTGAATCAACTTCACCTGAGCAACAAACTCCTGTATGAATACAAGAAAGAACAGATAAACATGCAGCATGTAACTGTAGGTAAGGAGAGAAAAAGCTACAAGCTCGACAATCCGGATTCGGAGGTGGATTTTAGTTTTTAATCAGCGGGCTCATCAGGTTCGTTGTCGGAAATGTCCTCCTCAGGTACCAGGCCTTTATCCAGAATCTGCACCAATAATTTATCTATACGGGCACCGTCTTTGTCTACTATTTCAAACAAAAAGCCGCGCCATTGATATGTTTCACCGGTTACAGGTATGCGCTCAAGATGGTGAATAATGAACCCGCCAACAGTATCATATTCCTGTTCTTCTTTCACCCAATCTTCTTTGTCGAAGTAGGCAAGGAAATCGTAGAAAGGCAAACGGGCATCCACCAGGTAACTGCCATCGGCCCTGCGTACAATTTCATAATCATCATCGCCTTGCTCGGGAATATCGCCCACAATGGCTTCCAAAATGTCGTTCAGCGTAATCATGCCCTGCAGCGTTCCATATTCATCTACAATAAATGCAGAATGAATTTTGGTTTGCTTGAATTTTTCCATGATTTGGTAGGCACTGTTGTTATCAGGCACGAACAAAGCCTCCCGCATAAAGGACTTTAGCGGTGTGGTGCGGTCAGCAAGAATGATGTCTTTCAATTGAAGGATGCCTTTGATGTCATCTATGTTCTTATCGCAGAGTGGATACACGCTGTGTGATACCGGCGACAGTTGGTCCAGTAGGTCCGAAATATTTCCGTTGATTGGCAGCCAGACAATATCACTGCGATGTGTCATCAGCGAAGTAATGCTGCGGTCGCCAAGGTGAAAAACACGCTCAATAATCTGCTGTTCCGTTTCATCAATTTCACCGCTTTCGGCACTTTCACTCACCAGCATTTTTATCTCTTCTTCTGTAACTACTGAAAGTTGTGTCTTCTGCACTTTGAAAAGCCGGAAAACAAAATCGGTAATGCGGTTGAGTATCCAAATAACCGGGAAAGTAATGCGGCTGAGCAATGCCATGAACGGTGCAGAGGCAAGGGCTATTTTCTCAGAGCGAAGCAGGGCAAGCCTTTTGGGCATTAATTCACCCAACAATATTGAAAGAAAGGTTACGCAAATCACCACAAGTGTGGTGCTGAGTGAGGCAGCATAGGGCCGAAGGAAATCAATTCTTTCTACCACCGGCTGCAGGTCTTTTCCAAATTTTTCGCCCGAATACAAGCCTGTCAATATTGCCACCAGTGTTATTCCTACCTGCACAGTACTCAGGAAAATCTCAGGTTTTTCAACCAGTTTCAGGGCGATTTTTGCATTTTTATGGCCTTCGTCAGCCAGGTGTTCCAGCCTGCTTCTGCGTGCCGAAACGAGCGAAATTTCGCTCATGGCAAACAGTCCATTCAGAATGATGAGTCCAAGAAGTATAATTATCTCCAGCATTGAGGGAGCAAGGTGTTGGTACCCCGCAAATCTATGGGAATTGAGATGAATGAGGCCCCTGGCGCTGGGTGAAGGCTAATGCAGCAGAATGAGGCCATGGTTTTTACCATCGCAAATGCCTGGGAGTAAATCAAATCTCTGCAAAAAAAACAGCTACTTGTGGTGATGAACCATCGATGATTCCCTGATTTGAAGTTCAGGTGTCAGCATGCGCCTCTCAAACTCCTTTACGGGCCTTTTGCTGTCGATAAGTTGCAGCAGCAGGTCAATGGCAGCTTCTCCCATGTCTCGGGCCGGTTGTCTTACAATGGTAAGCGGTGGGTCAATCAACTCAGCAATGTCGGTGTTTGAAAATCCTGCCAGCGCTACATCGTCAGGAACTTTCAATCCCCTTCGTTTGAGCGTCTTCAATATACCGGTTGTCAACTTGTCGCTGGTAGTAAGTATGGCATCGGGTTTCACTTTCAGCGTGAAGAGCTTGTTCACTACTTCCTCAATTTCTGAAAAAACCATTCCACCATAGTAGCAATGGTGAATGAATTTTGGATTTTCCTTTATGTCGTGTACTTGCAACGCCTCTTTGTAACCTGCAAGCCTGTCCTTGGTAATGGACAAGAATTCTGAATTGGCAATGACTGCAATTCTTTTTGCACCCATGTTTATCAGGTGTTCCGTTGCATTGTAGGCTCCCCTGAAATTGTCAACGATAACCTTATGGGTGTTGAGTTCGTCAGATATTCGGTCGAAGAAAACAATGGGCAGGCCGCGGTCGCTCAGCGCTTTCAGGTGGCTGATGTCGGTAGTTTCAGTGGCAAGCGAAATGAGAAGTCCATCCACTGACCGCGATGCGAGAAACTGCACGTTAAGCACTTCCCGCTCATACGATTCAAAACTTTGGGCAATGATGGTGTTATACCCTCTGTCGTAGGCAATAGACTCAATGCCATTAATTATTTGTGAGAAGAAGTTGTTGGCAATTTCGCTAACTACTACACCGATGGAACGGCTTCTTTTCTCCTTAAGGCTAAGCGCAATAGGGTTGGGCTTGTAATTGAGTCTTTCTGCACATTCCAGCACCAGGCTTTTTGTTTCAGGGCTTATTTCATAACTATCGCGTAACGCCCTCGATACTGTAGAAGTGGAAACTCCAAGCGCTTTGGCAATATCCTTAATGGTAACCGCTTCAAATTTCATAAACAAGCTTAGTGTTGGTTGAAAAAGTTAACTACCCCGCTTCTTTGAGATTCCATTATACCACATTGCCGCCAGGCGTCCCAAAGTTTGCGAAGTTACTGCTTAAAGCAGGACAGTGCAGGATGGCATCGTTTGCGTAAATAAATGGGGTTCAAAACTTCGGCAAATGTTAAATACTATCTAATCTTGACCATTCGATTGAATGGAAATTTGCCTTGACGGAAAAAAAAGATTGGTTTTTATTGATAGGTTCTAATTATAAGCAACTATAAATAACACGGTATTGTCTTTTAAGGTATAATGTTCATTGTCAGAGGGTAGAAATAACTCTTTATGATGCCACAGAATACTACATAATCATCCAGTTGCTCCTGCTTCAACCAATTGCCTTTGTCCTGTAAAGGTGTAAGCCTTCTTCGAAAAAGTTGATTACAAAAACCATCTAATTGCTGTATGAAAAAACTGATTGCTGCTTTGCTATTTGGCCTTTTGTCAGTGCTATTCGTTTCGGCTCAAAACCGCGAATTAAAAGGAAAAGTAACTGACGATTCCAATGTTCCCCTGGTCGGTGCCACCATTGTGGTGAAAGGAACCAAGATTAGCACTATTACTGACATTAACGGCGAGTTTACACTCACTGTTACTCAGAAGGGAAGCGTCACCATTACTGTTTCGTATACCGGCAAAAAAGCTGCCACACTTACCATCGATGGCAATTCACCCATCAAAGTTCAAATGGAAGCTGAGACCAGCCAGTTGGACGATGTGGTGGTGGTGGGCTACCAAACGGTGCGCAGGAAGGACGTGCTTGCATCGGTGTCATCTGTAAGTGCTAAGGATATGAAGGATATTCCGATGAACTCTGCCGCTGAAGCCCTGAACGGCCGGCTTGCAGGGGTTACTGCCACCACTTCCGAAGGTTCGCCGGATGCTGATGTTAGGGTTAGGGTACGCGGTGGAATGTCCATCACAGGAGACAACTCTCCACTGTACGTGATTGACGGAGTGCAAATGGAAAATGCACTCAATTTTATTTCGCCCCAGGATATAAAGTCAATCGACGTTTTGAAGGATGCTGCAGCTACAGCCATTTATGGTGCCCGCGGTGCCAACGGTGTCATTGTTATTACTACAAAGGGAGGCCGTACCGGCAAACCCAAGGTCAGTTACAACGGTTTTGTTGGCGTGAAAGTTTTGGCCAAAGAACTTGCTGTGTTGGACCCTTATGAATTTGTGATTTACCAGTCAGAACGGTCAAGGGGTAGCAGCACAGACAGCACCAATTTCACGAAAAACTTTGGCACTACCTGGGACACGCTGAATGTTTACAAATCAGTACCCGCAGTTAACTGGCAGGACGAAGCATTTGGACAAACCGGTATCACAACCACTCAAAACATTGGTGTAGAAGGTGGCAATAAGAAATTTAATTATAGTGCTGGCTATACTTATAATAATGAAAAGGCCATTGTTTTGAATTCCAATTATGTCAGGCACCTTTTCAGCATTAAAGGCGATTATGTGCCGGTCAAAAATTTGAAAATGGGTGGCTCGGTTCGCTATACGCACCAGGACGTAATGGGTGCAGGTGTTTCTTCAGATGCCGGAACATCTTACAACAGATTGCGCAACGCTGTAAAATACAGACCCTTCCTTTCAAACGACCAAACCATTGACGAATCTGACCCTTTGGCGGATCCTAACGTGGGCAACGGCCTGAGTCTGATTAACCCTATTCTGCTTTCTGATGCTGAATACCGCAACAAACTGACCAATACGCTGAATGTAACTGCATATGCATCTTACACTTTCGCAAAGAATTTCAACTTCAGGTCAACATTTGGCTACATCGATTTGGACAAACGTGATTTACAGTTTTACGATTCCATCTCTCCGTTTTCTGTTATACAGGGTGCTTCTAAACCAGTAACCAGGATGGATACCACCTCACAGAAAACCATCACCAATTCAAACGTGTTGACCTATTCATTTATTGATAAGAACAATCATCATAAATTGGATGTATTGGTAGGTGAAGAAACCTACGATTTGCAGACTGCCATTTATTCAAACCAGGTGAAGAATTATCCCAAATTCACCAGCCCTGAGGATGCTATAAAAAATCCATCAATGGGTGAGCCCTTTGCAGGATTTCCTACAAAAAAGAAGACGCATTATACCAGCCTTTCATTCTTTGGCAGGCTGAGCTATAGTTACCTCGATAAATATCTTGCTTCCTTCAACATCCGTCGCGATGGTGCATCAAAGTTTGGACCTGACAACCGTTGGGGAACATTCCCATCGGCCTCACTGGCATGGCGCATCAAGAAGGAGAATTTCATGAAGAATGTGACCTGGATTAATGATATGAAATTCAGGGCCAGTATAGGAACTATCGGTAACAACCGTATCCAGGACTATTTGTACATCACCAATTTCAGTAGTAATGGTGCTTATTACTATGGCGTAAATAATGGAATTACCTATGCATATTACCCAACAGGTCTTGTGAACTCCAACCTGAAGTGGGAATCAACAGAAAGCAGGAATCTTGGCCTCGACCTTACTATGTTTCATCAGCGACTTACATTAATGGTTGATGTTTATGACAACCGTTCGAAAGACCTGCTGCTGAATGTGCCTGTGGCTTCTACGTTTGGTTATACTACGCAAATCCAGAACATCGGTCAAACCTCTAATAAGGGTGTTGAATTTCAAATCAACGGCACTATCATGAAGAAGCCAAGTGGCTTCACCTGGTCTGCCAATTACAACATGTCGTTTAATACGAACAAGATTGTCGCCCTCGGACCCGGACAAGACCATTTCTTCCCTAGTCCTTCATGGGGTGTTTCTGGCCAGCCGGCTGACTACATTGAAAAAATTGGTTCTCCCGTTGGTTCAATTTGGGGCCTCGTAACGGATGGTTATTATAAAGTCGATGATTTTGATTACAACACTTCCACCGGGGTATATACTTTGAAAAGTGGGGTAGTGAACAATAACAGCATTATTGGTCCTGTGATGCCTGGCTCTGTTAAGTTCAAAGACCTGAACGGTGACGGAAAAATTGATTTGGATAACGACCGCCAAATAATTGGCAATCCAACTCCAAAGTTCACAGGTGGCCTTAACCAGCAGTTCTCTTACAAGCGTTGGGACGCAAGCCTCTTCCTGAATTTTTCCTATGGCAATGATATTTATAATGCCAACAAA
>JBBIOQ010000081.1:15803-19159 GCA_037443285.1 Sphingobacteriales bacterium
CAACTCAAACATGCTGAAAATTATGAGCGACCGTTGGAAGGTGGTGACTGCCGAAGGAAAAACTGCGGAATGGGTTAGCGGAACCACTGTTTACGGCATTCCTCCTGCAGATTTATCGGCACTGAATGCCAATGCTAAAATCTGGCAGCCACTCAAAGGAAGCGGAGCATTCTACCCGCATTCATGGGCCATTGAAGACGGTTCTTTTTTGCGCATAAACAACCTCACGATTGGTTATTCCATACCGCCGTCCAATCTGAGCAAATTAAAAATGTCGATGCTGCGTTTCTACTTCACTGCAAGCAACCTGTACACATTTACCAACTATAGTGGTTACGATCCTGAAGTAAGTGTGCGCAGCAGCCCTCTGACTCCGGGTCTCGACTATTCAGCTTATCCAAAAAGCAAGAGCTTCATTTTTGGTATCAATGCCGCTTTCTAACACTAATAACCTTTCTCGAAATATGAAAAAGATTGCTTCAAAACGATATATCGTTCTCATTGCAGTAACCGGGTTGCTGGCTTTGGGAAGCTGCGAAAAATACCTCGACCAACAACCAATTACTGAAGTGGGAACCGACCAGGTTTTCAGCACAGTGCCTAATGCATACAAAGCTTTGATAGGAGTGTACAGCCGCCTTGTAGGAGACCAGGTTTATGGCATTCGTGTCAGCCTGTATTATCCGCTCGATAATGATGAAATGCAGGGGCCGACAGGCAATGCCGACAACGACCGCCGCGATATTTCACGCTACCAGGCTACTTCGGGCAATGCTCAATTAGAACGCCCATTTAACCAGCTTTTCCAGGGTATTGAATATGCAAATATTTGCATTGACAATATACCCAAAATGGATTTGTACAGCAACGGTTCGGAGCAGGAAAAGAAACAATTGCAGCGTATGTACGGTGAAGCTTTGACGTTGAGAGCACAGTTTTACTTCGAAGCTATTCGCAATTGGGGTGACCTTCCTGCGCATTTTGAACCAGCTTACACCCAGGCTTCGAAAAACTCCCTGCCAGGAAAAACCGACCGTGACTCCTTATACGATCATTTGCTGGATGATTTGAAAACCGCAACGGACCTCATTCCATGGAGAAACGAACTGACCACCATTGGCGACCCTGTTGATGAGAGGATTACTAAAGGCTCAGTGAAAGCGCTGCGTGCAAGAATTGCACTTTATAGAGGTGGTTATTCGCTCAGGCAGGATGCTACATACAAAAGAGCTTCCAACTACCTTGATTTTTATAAGATAGCCCTCAGCGAATGTGATGGAATTATCAAATCAGGGCAACATGCACTGAACCCCAGTTACAAAGCTTTGTGGAAAGACCAGGTGGGAGCTCATGCCATTGCCGACCCGAATGGCGAACTGATGTTCCAGGCAAGCGCTGCAGGTTTGGGTGGTGCCGAAGACACCAAGCTCGGTTATTACAATGGCCCACGGGTGAACAACCAGGGTAACAGCAGTGTAAACCCTTTGGCTACTTACTTCTACCTTTTTGATTCAACGGACCAGCGGCGCGATGTTACCTGCACGCCATATTTTGTTGCATTAGATGGTAAAACAAAAATCGGTCAGGCCATTACCGGTATGGTTGACGGTAAATACAGGAGAGACTGGATAACCAATCCTGTTATTGATCCAAAGAGTGCACAACAGTATTTCAGTTTGAAATGGCAGATTATGCGCTATTCCGATGTGTTGCTCATGTTTGCGGAAGCGGAGAATGAAGTGAATGGTCCCACCACAGCAGCCTACAACGCCATCAACCAGGTGCGCAGGCGAGGTTATGGCAAAGACATCAATACAGCCAATACAGCTGTGGATATTCCAACTGGATTGTCCAAAGATGATTTCTTTAAAATGATTGTTCGTGAACGTGCATTAGAACTAGGTGGTGAAGGTGTAAGAAAATATGACCTCATCCGGTGGAACCTGCTCGGCAAGGTTATAAGCGAAACAAAAGCAAACCTGTTATTGATGTCGAGTGCTGCGGCCATAAACAATCCAACTTATATGGCTGGTTACCCGTCATACAGCAGGTCAACAACCCTGCCCCAGTATATGTACTATATCACTACTTCAACTGCAGATAATAGTGATATAGGTGCGCTGTTCTACAACTCGTTGTACAATACGGCGCCTTCGTCTACACCCACTGGCACAGCACGTGTAAACTGGGTACGTGCCGAAATCAATACCACTTCATTGGCAAGGTTTGCTACCGGCTATACAGCCAACAAATCAGACCTGCTTCCGATACCCAATGCAGCAATGATTGCAAATGCTAACCTGAAACAGAACCCTGGTTACTAACCTTTTTTGAAATATTGGTGATGGTGTAAAGAGGTTGTCTCACAGATGGGGAGATGGCCTCTTTTCTTACTCTTCCTGGTCGATTGTTTTTACTTGTTTAATTGGCATGAATAACTCCCTGTTGGAAAGAATTTGAATTGGAAAATGAATGTTGCAATAATCAATAGCATGAAAAAAATTCCTCTTCTTGCCGGTATACTGGTGCTGGCATCGCAAACTGCTTCGTGTTTTCCATTCTTCAATCCGTTGCCAAAAAATGAAGCTGTAATTGCTTTCCCGGGTGCTGAAGGTTACGGCAAATACACCACAGGAGGTAGGGGTGGAACTGTAATGGTAGTGACCAACCTCAATAATGGCGGTCCTGGTAGCTTTCGGGAAGCAGCAGAAAGCAAAATGAAACGCATCGTTGTTTTCGCTGTTTCGGGAACCATTCACCTAGAAACACCCTTGTTGATAAAGGGTGATGTAACAATTGCCGGACAAAGTGCTTCCGGCGATGGCATTTGCCTTGCCGACCAACCTGTTCAATTCGCAGGGGACAATGTTATAATCCGGTACATGCGTTTTAGGATGGGCGACAAATACCAAAAGCAAAAAGGTATGGTGGACGGGAGTGGAGGCGATGATGCATTTGGTGGCAATAGGAAGAAAAATGTGATCATCGATCATTGCAGCATGAGTTGGAGTACCGATGAGGTTTTTTCAGGATACGGCGGTGATAGTGTTACCTACCAGTGGAACCTGATTGCAGAGCCTATGAATTATTCCTATCATTTTGAAACCGATGATGCTGATTGGGAGCATCATGGATATGGAGGAATCTGGGGTGGAGTCCATCTCAGTGCTCATCACAATCTATTTGCACATTGTGTAAGCCGGAACCCAAGGTTCAACGGTGCACGGCTTGGCGCCACCCAGGAGTTTGTTGATTTCCGCAACAATGTTATCTATGATTGGGGAAGCAATAATGTATATGGAGGAGAGGGTGGCACTTATAACTTGGTTGCTAATTATTATAAACCCGGGCCCGGA
>JBBIOQ010000082.1:0-19072 GCA_037443285.1 Sphingobacteriales bacterium
AACAGCAAGTGTAACAAGGCCTGTTCCACTGCGCACGGCTGCCGCACAGGCCATTACGGCTGCACCCATCATGGATGCACTGCCTGCTGCAAGCAATGTATGCCCGCGCATACCTTTGTGTGCATACTGTGGCCAATGCTTCAATGAAACATATTCTAAAGGCTGCTGCATCCAATGAAGCTGCGATGTGTTTTCTCTTGTAAACTCCGCATGCAAGCCAATATCCAACACTTTCCATTTGCCTGTGTACACTTCGCATTCAGGCATGAAGAAGGAAAGCTTTGGACATTGAAAAGTGTAAGTAAGGTTAGCCCTGATGATGGCATCCGATGGCAGCAATTCATCGGCCATCAAACCGCTTGGCATATCAATGCTGACAACCAGGTTGGGCAATTGATTGATGTAGGTTATTAACTCCGCAGCAAATCCAACAATAACCCGGTTAATGCCAGTGCCAAACAATGCATCAATAACAATGGCCTCTGGCGCAATAACAGGAAAATCAGTAGAAGTTGCCAATGCATTTATTGTGACATCAGCCTGTTTAATCCGCTCAAGATTGGTTAGGAAATCATTGGTTGCATTACCGTTTGCGATCACGAAAACACTTACGTTATAGCCTTGTTCATGCAGCAACCTTGCCACAACAAGTCCATCACCTCCGTTATTGCCGCGACCGCAGAAAACGGCAACCGGAATTCCTGCATCAAATTCATCAACAATTTTTTTGGTAACAGCGCTTGCTGCACGTTCCATCAAATCAATGGAAGCAATGGGTTCGTTGGCAATGGTGTAAGCATCCCATGCTCTAATTTGTGAAGCTGAATAAACATACATTGCGATAGAGCAAAAACTTTATCGGTGGTTGGTTTTGTGCCGCCTTGAAGGTACACCGTATTTCTTTTTTGAAGGTGTAATCATACGCGAAGACTGGCCCTGGTCAGTTTCTTCTTCCTCTACAAAAATGCCATAGTATTTTCTGAAAACATCCACTGCTTTTACCGATGAATAGATGTTTCGTGAAAAACGGTTGCCCGTTATAATTATCACTGCAGTGTCGGCAATGAGGCGCTGGAATACAGCGTTGTTTCCATGCCACCATCCATTGTGATAAACAATTTTCAGCGAGTCACTGAATATTTTCAAACGCCAGCCAAGGCCGTAGTATTCACGGCTGTCATTGTAATGCTTGTCCTGGAAATTGGGCGTCCATGCCGAATCGTACAAAGCTTGAGGCAACAGCAGGTTGTTGCGGATGGCGCTGTCGTATTTCATCAAATCTCGGCAGGTAGTGTAAATATTTTTATCGCCGTAAATGCCGTCCAGGAAGTTGTAGTCGTAAATCCTTCCACTGGGGTCCCAACTGGGCATATATTTTTCAGGATTTCTTGTGCTCAGCACCAAACTGTTATTCATGCCGCTCCGAACGAAAATGGAATCGTGTACATAATCTGGGAAACTGCGCCCGGTTACTTTTTCCACCATCAAGGCCAGCAGCGCAAAGTTGGTATTGCTGTACCTGAATCGTGAACCTGGTGTGAATTCAAGCGCTGGCCTGTTGGCATAAAAAAGGTAGAGCACATCAAAATTGTTGGCGATGTGTTTTTCATCCCATTTATACAACGGAAACAGGTTGGCATAGTTGGGCAGGCCACTGCTATGGTTGAGCAAATTGCGCACCGTTATCCCCTGGTATGGAAACAAGGGGAAATACACCTGGATGGAATCGTCGAGATGAATCTTTCCCTGGTTCACCAACTGCAGCACAGCAGTGCTGGTAAATGTTTTGGACGTGGATGCCACATGAAACCGGGTGTCCGGAGTGATGGGTTGATTTTTTTCACCATCTGCAAAGCCTTTGTAATTTTCATACAGCACCTGGCCATTCTTTGCCACAAGAATGCCCCCTGAAAAATTTCCCCGCAGCAACAGTGAATCGAAAAAACGAGTCAGCGCATTTCGGTAGGCATTGGCTTCAGTGGAATCGAGTGCCCTGAGATGCTCCACTGCTACCCTGCCCTTTGCCCTTGTATTGTTGTTGCACGAACAGCAGAGCAAAATGAAAAGTGCCAATGTTGCGTTTAGAATGAATTTTGTATACCGGTGTATTGATTGCATGAATTGTTTCCTAAGTTTTTGACCTCCCACACTATGCTGCAAACAAACGCAGCTTCTTTCAGGTCGGGGCAAAATTGCATTTTAAAAAACTCGGGCACCACCGGCTTAACGCATTTTTACAAACAATTGAACCGGGCTGTGTGCATTTCTGCCAGCGAAGACCGACTGATTTCAGCACATGGATGAGGGTTGGACATCGTAATTCCTGCTATTTTTTTGCAACCACCCGTTTAAATCCTTTGCTACATTCGCGGGCCTATGAGCAAAGAAATTCAGGCCACCAGCTACCCGAAAGAGAAAATAAATATTCTGCTACTGGAAAATATCAGTGATTCTGCTGTAAACATTATCAAACAGCAGGGCTACGCCAACGTGAAAAAAATGACCGGCGCACTGGATGAAGACACGCTGATGAAAGAGCTGAAAGACGTTCACATGCTGGGTATTCGCAGCAAAACCCGTGTCACAAAAAAGGTGCTCGACAATGCTCCAAAACTGCAGGCTATCGGGGCTTTTTGCATAGGGGTAAACCAAATAGACCTGACCGCTGCCACTCAAATCGGCGTAGCGGTTTTCAATGCACCCTACAGCAATACCCGCAGTGTAGCCGAACTGGTGATAGGCGCAGCCATCATGCTTATCCGCCGCATCCCCGACAAGAACAGGATGGCGCACCAGGGCATCTGGAACAAAGATGCCAGCGGTAGCTATGAACTACGCGGTAAAACCATTGGCCTGGTTGGCTATGGAAATATTGGCAGCCAGGTAAGTGTGCTGGCCGAATCAATGGGCATGAAAGTGATTTATCACGATATTCTCACCAAACTTCCTTTAGGCAATGCCGTTCCCTGCAAAAGCCTGAAAGAATTGGTAACCAAGGCAGATATTGTGAGCCTGCACGTGCCGGAAACCAATGCTACCAAAAACCTAATCAATAAAGCTGTCATCAAACAGATGAAGCAAGGCAGCATTCTCATCAACTATGCCCGCGGCGAAGTAGTTGATTTGGATGCCCTGGCTGCAGCCATAAAAAGTGGCGATGTTTCGGGTGCAGCCATTGATGTGTTTCCGGTGGAGCCTGAAAAAAATGGAGATGCATTCAGCTCACCATTGCAAGGCCTGCCCAATTTACTGCTCACGCCACATATCGGCGGCAGTACCCTTGAAGCGCAGGAAAATATTGGTGTGGATGTAAGTGCCAAAATGCTAGCCTACCTCGAAAAAGGAACATCCTTTGGCAGCCACACAGTACCGGTACTAAGCCTGCCCATGCTGGAAGGTGCACACCGCATCCTGCACATCCACAAAAACGTGCCTGGTGTATTGAGTGAAATAAACACTGCACTCAGCAATGCCAACATCAACATACTGGGCCAGTACCTTGCAACCAATGAACACATTGGTTATGTGGTGCTCGATGTGGACAAGAAACTGAGCACACATGCATTGAAGTTGCTGAAGAGTGTAAAGAACACCATCCGTTCAAGGATATTGTATTGAGTACGATTGTACGCTGTTCACAGCATCACCTAACTTGTCAAAAAGCTACTCTGAATGGGTAGCTTTTTTGTCGCAATGCGGGTATGGAGCAAAAAAGGTTGCGCAGTGCAATTGCACTAACTTACATAAGCATTCCTTGCACCAACCCATGCGCCACAGAAGGAAATTCAAAACACGCATCAGGCATTTTATCAAAGTTCTTGGGCCGGGACTCATCACCGGTGCAAGCGATGATGACCCTTCGGGCATTGCCACCTACTTACAAGCCGGCGCAAGATTTGGCCCAAAATTGTTATGGACTGCCATTGCCACCTACCCACTAGTTGTGGTCATTCAGGAAATGTGCGCCCGAATTGGACTTGTTACTGATCATGGCCTCATGGGGGCCATCAAAAAGTACTACCCGAAATGGCTGGTCTACATGATTTTGATGATAAGCTTTCCTTCCATCACGCTCAACATTGGCGCTGACCTTGCAGGCATGGGTGCTGTAGGAAACTTATTGGTTCCATCCATTCCTGCATCTTTTTTCTCCATCCTGTTCACACTAATGCTGATGTTCCTGATCATCAGGTGGAACTACCGCCACATTGCCACCGTTCTCAAATGGTTATGCATTTCTCTTTTCTCCTACATTATCATTCCATTTGTAACACATACCGATTGGCTGAATGCCTTGAAAGGAACTTTTATTCCTGTGATTGAGTGGAACAAGGATTTCCTTTTGGCATTGGTGGCCATACTTGGCACTACCATTTCGCCATACCTGTTTTTCTGGCAGGCATCCATGGAAATGGAAGAAGAAAACGACCTGCACCTTGTTGTGGACAAACGCATCATCCGTGACATGAAGGAAGATGTGGAGGGAGGGTTGGCACTTACCAACATTGTATTTTATTTCATCATCCTGGCAACGTCCTCGGTTCTGTTTGGTTCCGGTGTCAACAATATCGAAACAGTTGAAGATGCAGCAAAAGCACTGCGGCCACTTGCGGGCAACCTTGCGTATGCATTGTTTGCTACCGGCGTGTTGGGCACAGGGTTTTTAGCCATCCCGGCGCTTGGAGGTTCACTCAGCTACATGCTTGCCGAAACATTCAACTGGGAGGAAGGCATGAACAAAAAATTTCACGAGGCTCCGGGATTCTACATCACCCTGATTGTGTCGCTAGCAATCGGTCTTACAATTCTATGGGTAGGAATAAGCCCAATTAAAGCACTTATATACACGGCTGTTTTGTACGGCATCGTTGCTCCTGTCCTCATTGGCATCATCCTGGTCATTTGTAACAATAGGAAAATCATGGGAAGGTTTGTCAACAATCTCATGGCCAATGTACTTGGTGTTGCGGCACTCCTTCTCATGTCCGTAACTGCTTTTGCCCTCATCTACCTTTACCTGCAATAAGTACTAACCACCATGTTTGAAAAAGCTTTAGAACAAATGTTGGGTTTCACCAAGGCGTTATACACCATCAGTCGCACCTACAGGGCTTATTAAAACCCGGCACACCTAAGATTTTTCAGAACGAAAACATTATTCCGTTGAGTGAATTAGAATGATAAGCTTCAGGATTCGCAACGAAGCATGCAATACACAAGTCATGCTTGGTTGTATGATTCCACGAGTTGGATGGCTTCCATGGCTTCCTTTACATCGTGCACACGTAAAATGCTTGCGCCTTTTAGCAGGCCAATCGTATTGAGCACTGTAGTACCGTTCAGGGCTTCGGAAGCAGTTGTTCCCAACGTTTTGTAAATGGTTGATTTTCGGCTGACGCCTAACAATAATGGCCTGTCGGTAATGTCAAATATTTCAAGGCTTTTGAGCAGTTGAAAATTATGTTCAATGGTTTTTGCAAATCCAAATCCGGGGTCGATAATCACATCATGGATGCCGGCGGCGGAGCAGGCGCCAATCCTTTCGATAAAGTAATCGAGCACTTCCTGCACCACATTTTCATACTGAGCCAGTTGCTGCATGTTTTGCGGTGTGCCCTTTGTGTGCATGCATACATAAGGCACATGCAGGCTTGCTACAGTGGTGAGCATTTGTGCATCCATCATGCCGCCGCTGATATCGTTTACCATGGACGCACCCGCTTCCACAGCCGCTTCGGCCACTTCGGCGTAGAATGTATCTACACTAATAACAGTGTCCGGGAAATTGGAATGCAATGCTTGTACCACCGGCAATACCCGTTCCTTTTCCTCCGCTGAACTGAGCAGTTGCGAAGTTGGCCTGGTGCTTTGCCCGCCCACATCAATGATGGATGCTCCTTCGGCAATATGACGGTCCGCAAGTTGCACAGCTGTATCAACAGCAGTGGCGCGGCTGCCTGCAAAAAATGAATCAGGCGTTACGTTTACTATGCCCATCACCAGCGGCCGCTGTATGGTAACAAGTTTTCCCCTGCAATTGAGTGTATGAATGCGGTTTGCCACGAACCTTTACTTTTGAAACCCGGTAAAAGTAGGTACAAGCAATGAGTAATACACTGGAGCAATACAACAAGGCGGTAGCAGCGGCAAAGGATATCTTCATGAAAAAGGCTGCTGACTATGGCACATCGTGGCGGGTATTGCGGCCTATTTCAGTTGCCGACCAGATTTACATTAAGGCAAGGCGCATCAGGCAGTTGCAGGAGCATGAAATACAGTTGGTGGATGATGACATTCCTTCAGAATTTATGGGCATCATTAATTATGCCATCATTGGCCTCATTCAGCTCGACATTGGTGATGAAGAAATTGAAACCCTGCCGCTTGATGAATGTGAAAGCCGATACGATGAAAAAGTGAAGGTGGTAAGAGCTTTAATGGAAATGAAGAATCATGATTATGGCGAGGCATGGCGCGAAATGAGCCAGGAAAGTTTTGCCGACCTAATCATGATGAAGATTTACCGCATGAAGCAAATCATTCGCAATGAAGGCAAGACCATTATGAGCGAAGGCCTCGATGCCAACTATATGGACATAATGAACTACGCCATTTTTGCACTCATCCTGCTGGCTGAAAACAAATCCTGATACAACCGGCACTTATTTCCAATCTCCATGATGAATCCTTCAAAGAAGCCTTTCCTTCAGTTCATCCGGGTTTTGGTAGGGCTACTGTTTATTTTCAGCGGTCTTATCAAGGCCAACGATCCTTATGGCCTTGCCTACAAAATGGATGAATACTTTGCCGTGTGGAACTGGCAGGTAGCATCCGACTATTCTTTGTATTTGTCTGTGGCATTGAATGTGCTGGAAATTGTTGCAGGCCTCGCATTACTATTGGGATGGGCAGCAGAATTCTTCACCAGACTCCTGTTATTGCTCATTATCTTCTTTACTTTTCTCACCGGCTATGCGGTGCTGAGTGGGAAAATAAAATCCTGTGGCTGTTTCGGAGATTGCCTGCCCATCAAGCCCTGGCAATCATTCACCAAGGATTTAATGCTACTCCTCTTGATTGTGTTGCTCCATCGCTATCGACAAAGCATTCAGCCGTTGCTGCCAACAAGGGCGTCCTTGTTCCTTGTTTTATTCAGTATTGGCTTTGTATTCTGGGGACAGTTGCACATCATCAAACACCTGCCGTATGTGGATTGCCTGCCTTACAAAAAGGGCAACAACCTTTTTCAAAAAATGCAGCCTCCCCCAGGTTCAATAACTGACAGTGTGGCTATTTTTTACACCTACAAACACGGAGGCAAAACAGTCAGTTTTGATGCCACCCATTTCCCCGATGATTTTGATGAAAACAGTTATGAATATGTGTCGAGGGAAGAGAAACTGGTTCGCAAGGGAAATGCAGAACCTGCCATCAAAGACCTGGCCATGTATACTTCATCGGGTCAGGATACGACCAAGGCAATACTGAATTTACAAGGCAAATACCTGCTCTTTTTTGCAAAGGATTTTGGTGGCACAGCAATGCCCTGGCAGGAATTGTTTGTGAAGATATTTTCGATGGCGCACGAAAAAAACATCCCCATGTTCCTGGTCACAAACCAGCCAACCAAAGCGCAGGCATTCTTTAATGAATCCAATCATTTTTCCATACCTGTGCTGAGCTGCGATGGTACGGTGATGAAAACATTCCTGCGCAGCCAAACCGGCATTGTTGCTATGAATGGCCCCGTGGTGGCAGGCAAATGGAGTGAGGCGGATATGAATGATGCAGTGAGGTGGATGAATGAAAGGCCATAGCCGGCAAGTATGCTGTAAATGCCAACCAGTTTATGGTATGAATCCTGTTAACACTTCAGTTTAAAAATTTAGCCCCAAATTGCGGCCTGCATAAACTTCTATTTTGCTGAAGAAACTTGACTGGTACATTCTGAAGAAATACATCTCCACCTTCGTATTCTCGTTGGTGTTGCTCACCTTCATCACCATCGTCATTGATACAAGCGAAAAGGCAGATGATTTTGTGAAGAGTGGTCTTACATCCATGCAAATCATCCGGCAGTACTATCTCGGTTTTGTACCCCGCATGATAACGATGCTGTTCCCCCTGTTCATTTTCATTTCTGTCATCTTCTTCACTTCAAAAATGGCAGGGCGTACCGAGGTGGTTGCTATGCTAGCCACCGGTATTTCATTCAATCGTTTTCTACGGCCCTACTGGGTGGGTTCTATTTTCTTTGCCACCATACTCTGGTTTGCATTTCGCGATGTAACGCCTGTTGCAAACCGCATCTTTTCCGATTTTCAGAACAAGTATATCGACATCCCCGATTTCAGTGGCCAGAATAATAACTATGTCATTTATTTCCGGAACGACAGTACGCATTATGGCCAGGTGTCCTATTTTGATACGGCCAGCAAACGTGGGTCCAGCTTCATTTTGCAGGAAATAAAGCAAAACAAATTGTGGAGTAATATCCGGGCTGAAGCACTTGTTTGGGACGCAGCTAAAAAACGTTGGAAACTGGAAACAGTGACCATACACACCATTGGGCCAAATAGTGAACAGGCAAGACAACTTGCCGACACAACCATCAGCCTAAACTTCAAGCCTGAAGAGTTTAAAAAAGGGCAATACACCAAGGATATATTGCGGACGCCCGAATTGGTTGAACTCATCCGCAAGGAACAACTGCGCGGTGCTGAAAACATCAACGACCTGATTGTTGAACGTCACCGGCGCAATGCCACCCCTGTTGCCATTGTACTATTGACTATGATGGGCGTGGCGGTAAGCAGCCGGAAAGTTCGTGGAGGCAGTGGCCTGCATCTAGCCATCGGCATCATACTTGCCGCACTCTTTATTCTAACCGACCGATTCAGTACCATCTTCAGCACCAAAGGCAATCTTTCCCCCATACTTGCCGCCTGGATACCCAATATCATTTTCTTCTTCGTGACTATTTTCCTGTTCAAAAAAGCGCCTAAATAGGACAAGAACATTTTCCTGCCATTTCCATTCTACCACAATAATTCAGTGAAACATGTTTCACCAAACTTCCCTGAAAGTCAATGCAATTAAGCATTTCCAATGATTCCACAAACCATTTTTCAGTAATACGTGCTCAAAAAAAACTCCGGCTTACGGGCCGGAGTTGGGATTTGCATCAAGGGTAAAAGTTCTATCAATGGAGTTTTATCTCGCGGGTCTTGCCATTGCAACTGATGATGGCGGTGTTGTCGCATGTACCATTGCCATAGTTGAGGCGTGCTTCTTTGCCGTTGCGGGTAATCTTCACAACGCCTTTGTCAATCCAATGGCACGTGAAGGCTTTGTGCAGAGGTTCCAGGATGGTGCGGCTCCAGGTAGTCACCATGCCGTTGTGGTTGTTTTCGCCCGTGGCACCACCGGTAATATTCCATTCATCATCACGAGGAAAGGCAGGTGTACCAAGGCCTGCAACCTGGGTGAATGTGTGTTCGGCATTCCAAACAATATAGTTTCCGTTGGGCTTAATGAGTTTGCCATTTTTCACAATCCGGGTGATTACTAACACAGCAGAGGTGCTGTTGTTTTTGGTAATGTGCGTCCCTTCCACTTTCACACTGTCAACATAATAACCAATGAAAGTGGTAGTTGCAGTAGCGCCCGGCACTACCATCGGTTTAGAATACACCGTTACAACCTTGCCCATGCGGGTTTTTCCATCGCGTCCGAGGCAACCTGTGCCATAATCAATGGTAATAGTCTTTGGAAACACCAGCGGGTCTTTAGGTTCAACAGTAATGGTGAAGCATTTAGCCGGGGGATTCGGGTCGGTATAAATTTCCTGTCCACCGCTTCCGTTGTCAGTAGAAACACCGTTTGCACCTGCAAACAGGTCAATCTGGCCAAGGCCTGCATCAGAATCGGTTCCTACAGCCTGGTCGGCTACATCATTGAAAGTGGCTTCAGCTTCAGCATCATCTTCTGATGATTGAAGGGTTTGTTCCACCTGGTCTGATGAGGAATCGGAAAGTTGTTTCTGGCAACCAGTGATGGTCATGCCGGCAAGTAAAGTGGCAGCAAGGGCGAGGTGAAAAGTTTTGCGAATCATATTTTTTGGTTTTTGCATTGTTTGGACGTTGACTGTTAATCTGGGTTTAAAAAATGGTAAAAAAAGTTAATAATAAATGCAGCTACCCCCAAAAAAGTAGTCCGAATTGGCCGATTCAGGTTTAGTTCCACCAGTTCTTTCTATCTGCCTTCCATCATCATACCGTAAAAGCCTTCCTCCCCCCCGCCTTTCTTGCCTAAAAGCCTTGCTGCACAAGGATTTTCCCCTACTTTTGCGACCCCGAATTAAAAAACCATCGGGATTGTATCATGAAATTTTCATTTAAACACCTAAACGCAGATGCACAGGAGAACACCGGCGCCGCTCCAGAAGCAGCCGTTGAACCTACTGCGACAACAAATGCACCTGTAGAAGAAGTAGCTGAAGCTCCTGTTGCAGAAACAGTTGCTATAGCACAAGAAACTGCTGTACCTGTTGTAGCCGCAGAGCCAGTTGCCGAAACCATTGCCACTGCCCACGACGATTTCGACTGGAGCATTGACAAACGCAACGTATCTACCTACAACAAAGATGAAAGGGAGAAGTACGACAAAGTGTACGAAGCCACTTTCCAAACATTCAATGACGGCGAACTGGTTACAGGCATTGTAGTTGGCATGACCAAAACCGATGCAGTAATCAACATTGGCTTCAAAAGCGATGGCCTTATAAGCCTGAATGAATTCCGCGATGCACCTATCAAAGTGGGTGACGAAGTGGAAATTATGGTAGTTGAAAAAGAAGACCGCGATGGCAATTTGAATCTGAGCCGCCGTCAGGCCCGCATAAGCCGCGCCTGGGAAAAAATTGTGGACAGCCACAAGACTGGCGAAGTGGTTACCGGTACGGTTACCAGCAAAACCAAAGGCGGCCTGATTGTAGACGTATTTGGTATGGAAACATTCCTGCCAGGCTCACAAATAGACGTGAAGCCTGTAACCGACTACGACCAGTTTGTGGGCAAAACCATGGAATTCAAGGTGGTGAAAGTGAACGAAGCCATCAAGAATGCAGTAGTGAGCCACAAAGCCCTTATCGAAAGCGATATCGAAGCACAACGTGCCGAAATCATTGCCAAGCTCGAAAAAGGCCAGGTACTCGAAGGAACGATCAAGAACATCACCGACTTTGGCGCCTTTATGGACCTCGGCGGACTCGATGGCTTGCTGTACATCACCGATATCAGCTGGGGCCGCATCAACCACCCATCAGAGGTGCTGAAGCTCGACCAAAAACTGAACGTGGTTGTACTCGACTTCGACGACGACAAGAAACGTATCAGCCTTGGTTTGAAGCAACTGACCCCGCATCCTTGGGATGTGCTGCCTGAAAACATCAGCGAAGGCAATGTGGTAAAAGGCAAAGTGGTAAATATTGAAGACTATGGTGCATTCCTCGAAATTCAACCTGGTGTTGAAGGCCTGGTTCACGTAAGCGAAATTACCTGGGCCAATACACCTGTTAATGCCAAGGAATTCTTCCACCTGGGCCATGAGCATGAAGCCAAGATTGTGACACTCGACAAAGAGAACCGCAAGATGAGCCTCAGCATCAAGCAAATGAGCGAAGACCCATGGAGTGCCATTGAGGACAAATACCCAGTTGAAAGCCGCCATACAGGCATCGTGAAAAATATTACTCCGTACGGCGTGTTTGTTGAACTGGCTCCCGGCATTGGTGGTATGATTCACATCAGCGACCTCAGCTGGCTGAAGCGCCTCAACCATCCAAGTGAGTACACTAAGGTTGGCGAAAACATAGATGTAATCATCCTCAACATCGACAAGGATGGCCGCAAACTGCAGTTGGGACACAAGCAACTGGAAGAAGATCCCTGGAATACTCTGGGCGAAACCTTCCCCGTTGGTTCTATTCACGAAGGAACCGTTATCAAGAAAGATGATAAAGGAGCTGTAGTGAGCCTGCCTTATGGTTTGGAAGGATTTGCACCTGCACGCCACCTGGCTAAGGAAGATGGCACCAACATTAGTGCCGATGAGACCAACCAGTTCATGGTGATTGAGTTCGACCGCAACGAAAAGCGCATCGTACTGAGCCATGCCCGCATTTGGGAACGTGCCAAGCAGGAAGAGGTAGAAGCAGAGAAGAAAGAGAAAAAAGTGGAAGCTGAAAAAACTCAGAAAGCTGTAAAAACCATCCAGAGCAAGGTAGAAAAAGCAACCCTGGGCGACCTTGGCGTGCTGGCCGACCTGAAGAAGAAACTGGAAAAAGGCGAAGGCAAATAACGCTCCGCATCAGAAGTATTTCAACTTCATATTGTCCGCCCCTTTTTGGGGGCGGATTTTTTTTGCCGTTCATTCATCAGAGAATCAGAACGAGCCGGTTTCAACCCTTATGAAAAGTTGATATTTTTTAGGGCATCAAAAGAGGTGGCACCTATTTTTGCTATCGCACTATTCAAAAACTGCTCTTGTCATGGCCCACGATTCGTTTGTAGAAGAAAAGACTGAAGAGACCCGCGGACAACATACGCACCGCCACAGAAATTCAGACGAAAGGTTTGAAGAGGAAGTGAAAGCATTTTCGGAGGACAATACAAAATTGGCCCGCGAAATCATTACGTTGAAAAAGGAACTCAGCCGGCTTCACTACAAGGTGAAAACCTACCAGGAGAAGAACCGCACATTTCATTTCATATCCAATAGCATCATCATTTTCCTGTTAGCTCTCATCGCTTACAAGATGTTTATGGGCCGCTAATTATAGCCTCAATAACAGGAGATCGTTGAAGTTTAGCAGCGATGAAATTTTCTGATCGGCTGCACCCCATTTCAGGTCCTTTGCCTGTGAAGCAGCAGGAACAACCACGCATTTCATTTTGGCAGCCTTGGCTGCAATCATTCCATTGAAAGAGTCTTCGAAACAAACACAATGCATGGGGTGCACATTCATTGAAGCGGCACAGTTGAGGTATACCTGCGGATGAGGTTTTCCAAATGGCAGTTGTTGTGCACTGGTCACCGTTTTGAAATAGTGCCTGATATCCAGTTTATCCATCACCAGCCTTGCCAGTTCCAAAGGTGATGAAGTAGCCAAAGCAATATTAAATTGACGTGTTTGGAAAAAATCGAGGATATAATGTACGCCAGGCAACATCTTACCCTCAGCATCAACCAGCGATAGCACACGCCGGATAATCTGCTTTTCGCCCTGCTCAATATTCACCTCTTTCAACTGGAAGAAATTTGCCCAATATTCAATCCATTCCCTCGTACGAAGGCCTGTGGTTTTTTCGTATAGCTCGTGGGTAAGTTGGTGCCCAAATTGATGCAACCATTCTCTGCCGGCTATTTCCCACAGTGGTTCGGAGTCAATCAGTAATCCATCCATGTCAAAAATTACCGTGTCGACACCTGATTTTGTTTTCATGCGTAGCGTTTTTCCGCTGCAAAGTTGCAGGATAGAACCGTTGCACACTTTGAGTACTGCGGTTTTACTTAATTTAGTCGCTCATACCTGACGATTGCGATGCCAACAATAGGAGAAAGAATTGCAGACTCCAGGCTGGTAAAGGGGCTGGTTTATTCGCTGGTGGGGCTTGCCTCCTGGCCGGGCCTGCAGTGGATAAACAAAACGCACATTGAAGGCATGGAGCATTTGAAAGACCTGCCAAAATCAAATGTTCTTTTTGTAAGTAACCACCAAACCTATTTTGCTGACGTCATTACTTTCCTGCACATTTTTTGTGCCAAGAGTTGGGGCTTCATCAACAAACTCGGGCTACCCATTTACCTGCTTTGGCCATTTACAAGGGTAAAATTTATTGCTGCTGAAGAAACGATGAAAGGCGATATGCTGAGTAGGCTGTTTGCAATGGCCGGGGCCATTTGCGTGAAGCGCACCTGGCGTGCCAAGGGTCAGGAAGTACAGCGCCACCGCGATGAAAGCGATACACAAAAGATTGATGAAGCGCTCCTACGCAATTGGGTCATCACCTTCCCGCAGGGAACCACTAAACCGTTTGCACCGGGCCGCAAAGGAACAGCACATATCATCAAGCAAAACCGGCCGGTAGTTGTACCGGTTGTCATCAATGGTTTCTGGAGGGCATTCGATAAAAAAGGATTACGCTTTAAGAAAAAGGGAAGCACCCTCAACATCACCATAAAAGAACCGCTTCAAATTGATTACAATGCACCTGCCGAAACTATTTTGGAACAGGTGATGGACGCTATTGAACAAAGCAAAAAGTTCATGCTGATGGGCAAGCACCATTTGCTGCACGCTTTGGATAAGTGAGTCATTAACCGATATCGAGTTGGTGGCATCAAACCACCGGATATTGACTCCTAAACTTTTCCTCCTCCTTCTGTTTTACCTTCTTTCATTTGCTGGTTGAATTGGGCACTGCCTCCTTTTGGAACTGAAAGATTTGACCAGCCTTCGTTGCGGATAAGTTTACCAATGAAAACAATTTGCCCGATGTGGTAGGAATAATGTGCCAATTGGCGCAGGATGGCATCGTAAGCTTTCAGTTTTTCACTTCGTATGGTCACATCCTGCAGCAGTTGTTCGGGCGTGAGGGATTCGATGACACTAAAAACAGTTGACCATCCTGTTTCCCAGAAATCGAGCAGGTCTTGTTTGCTCACATCCATGGGTTCAAATTCGGCATCACGTTTACGCCAGGATTTCTCACCATCTTCGGTAAGAAAGTTGGTAAAGCGGCTCATCATGTTGCCGTACATGTGCTGCACAATAATGGCGACGCTGTTACTTTCGGTCGAAGGCATCTGCAACATTTCATTGTGGCTTAGCTGCGAAAATGTTTTATCTGCAAGGAGCTTGTAATACCTGAAACGGGCAACAACATCATCTTTAAAGGATTGGGAATCAATCATGGCTATTTTGTTTGAGGTGGAAGTTTAATAATGCCGTTTGAAAACCGGATGATTAGTTTCAGCAGGTCGTCAGCTTCATAAAGCGGAACTGTTGAAGCAACATCTTCTACATCGTGATAGGCTTTTCGTTTGCCAAGTGTGTACCAGAAGAAAGATGGCACTCCTTTTTCGGTAAACCAATAGTGGTCGCTGTTTTTGGCTTTGCCGCGGCTGTTGATAGCCGTGAGCAAATGGTCTTCACTGTTGATTTTTTGAAGCAAATCAAACGCCGCAGGAAACTCGGTTGCATTAACAACGGTGATGCCATCATCACCGTTTCCCATCAGGTCGAGGTTGAGCAGGAAGCGGATTTTTGAAAGCTCAACCAGTGGGTGATTTGCAAAGTATTCCGACCCCGCCAAACCCATTTCTTCGCCGGCAAAAAAAATGAACACGGCTGTGTAGGGCAAAGGCTTCAGCGCAATTTCTTTTGCCAAGGCCAACAGCAGGGAGGTTCCACTTGCATTGTCATTGGCTCCCGAGAAAATAGTGTTCTTCCCCATTTGGCCAAGGTGGTCATAATGGGCGGTAAACACCAGCATGGAATCGGGTTGTATTGTTCCTTTAACAACGGCCATCAGGTTAGCAGCCTCAAAGTCTTTCACGAGTTTCGACTCTACTTTAGCCTCCATGTTTTTGGGTTCAAAACCCAATACAGTTTTTGAAACCTGGAACATGCAGAAATTTCCCTGTGCAGGGGCAACGCTCCATGTGAGTTTGTCGGTCAGTTGCAATACAAGTTTGCGGTTCTCAGTAATCCAAATGGTTGAATCCACTTTTACCAATGAAACTTTTCCATGGTACGACATGGCATTAGGTGCCACCAGGAATTCAGTGCCGGGTTTCAACAACTTGCCATTCACCTTCAGTTCCATTTTACCATCGAAAACATTGGCATCATACCGGAATGGCTGCTTTTGGACGCTTAGCCCCATGCTGCCTAACTCATTGCTGATGTATTGCGCAGCAAGCCCCATTCCATTTTGGTAATAGCCGCGTCCAAAGAATGAAGGCGAGGAAAGTGTGGTCATCCATTGTCGTACCTGGGCGCTATCCTGGCTAAAGGCCGATATCTGAAGGATGGCGCTCAACAGCAAAACCATGAATGCACGGTAAACCCTACTGATGAATATCTGGTATGGAAAGAAGTTCATGATAGCGAAACTATGAATGGCGAAGCATGATGTAAGAAATAAAAAAGCATGACATGGCTCATTTTTGGAATGAGCATCCTTGCTCAAATTTGGTCTTGTTGGAGGAAAGGAAATGGCGTATTTTCAACACCCTTCACAACATTATTCAACAGATTGCTCATTACTAAAATTTAAAAGCTATGGTTACCGCAGCCGAACACAAGGCACTGCTGGCCGAATGCGACCAGTGGCGCCACAATCTTCGTCAGGCAAGAGAAGATGTTATTGAATTGCGCAATGAACTGTATGCAACCGCCGCCGGCAAAACCGACCACGATTTTCTGAAAGAAGTGGAACATTACCACAACCAGTTTCACATCCAACTCATCAACATCCACGACATTAAGCATTCCATCAAGCACCACACAGCAGAAGCCGAACACCATCCCAACTTTGGCCACAAAATTCCACATCACAACCTGGAACTTCAATACACCAACCTGCTGGAAGATATTGAACAACTGAAAAAAGTCTTTCACCGCTTCATTGCGGAACGAAACTGAAACAATCGAAAACGGTTGCATGGCTGAAATAACGAAGCCGGCAACCGTTTCCTTTTTCCCATCATTCATTCATTGATAGCGGCACTGCTCATGGCAATGCCTGCTGAGAATTTCTACTCATTTCTAAATTGTTTGTCATGGCAACATTTGATACTGCTTACGTAAAAAACATTGTGCTGCTAGGCCATGCCGGCAGCGGTAAAACAACTTTGTCAGAATGCATGCTTTTTGAAGCCGGCCTCATTAACCGCCGTGGTTCGGTGCGGGAAGCCAACACGGTAAGTGATTATCACGAACTCGAAAAAGAAAGAGGCAATTCTGTTTTTTCATCCCTGCTGCATACCACCTGGCGTGGTTTCAAAATCAACATCATTGATACGCCGGGATATGATGATTTTGTTGGAGAACTCGTAAGTGCTCTGCGTGTGGCCGACACCGGTGTTATGCTGCTCAACGGTGCAGCAGGTGTAGAAGTTGGCACCGACCTCATTTGGGAATACACGGAACAATTCCGAACTCCCATGATTTTTGCAGTGAACAAACTCGACCATGAAAATGCTGATTTCCACCGCACCCTGCAAGAAGCTAAATCACACTTTGGCAATAAGGTAGTGCCGGTGCAATACCCGGTACAAACCGGTAACGGATTTCACCAGGTGATTGACCTATTGCATATGGTGATGTACGATTTTGGAAAAGATGGCGGCAAGCCCGAAAAGAAACCAATACCCGACAGCGAAAAAGAAACAGCCGATGCCATGCACCGCGAACTTGTTGAAGCGGTTGCCAGCAACGATGAATCGCTGATGGAGAAATATTTCGACCAGGGAGAACTGAATGAAGATGAAATGAAAATGGGCATTCACAAAGCCATGATCAATCACGACATCTTCCCACTGTTTTGCATCAGTGCCGAAAAAAATATGGGCAGTGGCAGGCTCATGGGCTTCATTGACAATGTATGTCCAAGTGCCAACGAAATGCCTCCGCAAAAAACAAAAGCAGGTGGCGAACTGAAATGCGATGCAAACGGACCAGCATGCATATTTGTTTTCAAAACCATTAGTGAGCCACACGTTGGAGAACTCTCGCTGTTCAAAGTGTACAGCGGTGTCATCAGAACAGGCATGGAACTGTTTAATGAAACGACAGGCGTATCGGAAAAGTGTAATCAATTGCTGCTGGTAGAAGGACAAAACCGCAGCAATGTAAATGAACTTGTTGCCGGCGATATTGGTGCTACACTTAAACTGCGCAACACGCATGTGAACAACACATTGCATGAAAAAGGAAAGAACATCGAACTTGTGCCTATTGAATTCCCCACCGCCAATCTTGTGGTGGCTGTGGAAAGTGTGAAAAAAGGAGAAGAAGAAAAACTTTCGCAGGCTATGCATACCCTGCAGGAAGAAGATGCCACCATCAAAGTGGAAGTATCGGCAGAACTGAAGCAAACACTACTCCACTGCCAGGGTGAATTGCACCTGCAGGTAATCAAGTGGAAACTGGAACACATTCACAAGTTGGAAGTTGCCTTCCATAAACCACGCATACCTTACCGCGAAACAATTCGTAAGGCTGCCGAAGCCATGCACCGCCATAAGAAACAAAGTGGTGGCGCCGGGCAGTTTGGCGAAGTGTACCTGCGCATTGAACCCTGGTACGAAGGCATGCCTGAACCTGCTGGCCTCAACGTAAGAGGTCGCGATGAAATAAACCTCGATTGGGGAGGCAAACTGGTGTACTATAATTGCATAGTTGGTGGCGCAATTGACGCAAGGTTTCTGCCATCCATTTTGAAAGGCGTTATGGAAAAAATGGTTGAGGGACCACTCACGGGCTCGTATGTTCGTGATGTACGTGTAAGCGTTTACGATGGCAAAATGCACCCGGTTGACAGCAATGATATTTCGTTCAAACTGGCGGGCCTCAAGGCTTTCAAAGAAGCCTTTTCCAAGGCCGATCCACAGATACTGGAGCCCATTTACATAGTAGAGGTGCTTTGCCCCGATGACCTGACGGGTGCAGTAATGGGCGACCTGCAAACACGCCGTGCCATTGTGGAAGGAATAGATACCGAAAGTCACTTTCAGAAAGTAGTGGCCCGCGTACCCCTTTCTGAAATGGCCGATTATTCATCATCGCTCAGGAGCATTACACAAGGAAGGGCCAAGTTCAGGATGAAGTTTAGCGAATACGCTCCGGTTCCTTATGAATTGCAGAAGAAGTTGAGCGAAGACTATTTGAAAACAGCGAAAGAGGAAGAATAAAAAAACCAATATCATGGAGCAAAAGCCGGTCAGCCACGATCGGCTTTTTTGCTGACCACCAGAAGATGTGACTCTTTATTGTTAATATCCA
>JBBIOQ010000083.1:0-18948 GCA_037443285.1 Sphingobacteriales bacterium
GGATTGAAAATATTAAAATCAGCGATGGGCGTAATCCGGTTTTGAGCCTGGTTGTATTTACTGCTGTCAAACACATGCAGGTCGTAAGAAATTAATACACCCAATTCTGCCTGCTGCCATAATAGTTGTGAAGCTGAAGGTAGCGGATAGTCTGTACCAATTGATTGTGCATGCACCTGAAAAGAAACGAATGCAGTAACGATTATCCTAACCAAATTCCTCCTCATCTTCTTAAAATTTGTAGTTCATTATTTTGTTTGTCGTCTGCCGGAGTATCAAAAGATCTGATCACAACTCATCAGGCCAAGGCACCGGTTTCCCGGTATTCTTAAACACAGGCATCGGCGCATTCCATTTTCGCAATTGTACCGAAAGCAGTGATGATAATTTCAACACCTTTTCCGGGTATCTCTCTGACAAATCATTGGTTTCTCCAATATCAGCGTCAAGGTTGTACAGTTCTTTCTTTCCTGTTCTCATACTATACACCATTTTCCATTTTCCCTGCCTGATAGCGCTGTAGTAGTGTATTCCGGGCCCATCCTTATCAGTCCATTTATTGGGATAATGCCATATCAAAACTCTTGTGGAATCAACATGAGCAGGATTCCTTAAGACAGGAATAAAACTTTTGCCATCAATGTTTTGAACTGTTTTAAAATCATTCACACCTGCCATCTGCAAAATAGTAGGAAAGAAATCTTCAATAATCACGTAATGGCTGGTGGTAACATTCGGCTTTGTCACTCCGGGCCATTTTACAATCATTGGCACCCTGATACCACCTTCATATACAGATCCCTTACCTGCTTTGAGCGGAAGATTTTGGGTATACTGCTCCCCTCCTCTTGGAGGTGAAAGGCTTAATCCACCATTGTCACTCATGAAAATAATTATGGTATGCTGGTCTACCTTTTTCGCTTTCAGATAGTTCATCAAATCCCCCAAACTTTTGTCCATTCCTTCTATGAGCGAAGCATATCTTGCCTCAATAGTATCCATGCCCTTATCTAAATATTTCTGCAAAAATCGCTTGTCGCCCATAATGGGCGCATGAATGGCATAATGCGCCATATTGAGGTAGAATGGTTGTTTGTTGCGGATGGGAGCATCCAGCGCTTTGATGGCTTCCAAGGTCAATGCTTCCGTTAAAAAGGTATCTGTGCCGTAATATTCTTCCAGGTCGGGCACAGCCTGAGCACTGGCCTTTCCGGGCATGTTGCCATAATTATCCTTCCCATTATAGCTCTGCGGATGGCCGGCAGCATGTCCGGAAATATTCACCATAAAACCCATGTTGTATGGATTTGCACCCGGAGTTCCCATAGAAGCCCAATGCGCTTTGCCCACATGAATGGTAAAATATCCTGCGGCTTTTAGCAGGGCCGGAAATGGAGTGGCGTAGGCAGTTTTCTCAATGCCCGGCACAGGGCTTAATCCATTGATGTTCCAGGGCGCAGGGCCCATTTGCGTATCCGCATTATCTGTATTGTCATTTTTCCGGGGCGATGTCCAGTTGGTAATTCCATGATGAGCCACATTCATACCAGTAAGCATGCTAGTCCTCGAAGGGGTGCATACCGGCGCAGCATAGGCATTGGTAAACTTCATACCTTCTTTTGCCAACTGTTCCATATTGGGCGTATGATATTGTTTGTTGAAGGAAGTAGCCCGTGTCCAAAAAGGAACGGAACAGTCTTGCCAACCCATATCATCAACAAGGAATACAATAATGTTTGGCCGGGTTTGGGACGAAACAGTCAACTGTAATCCTAATAAAAAAAGTAGCAATAGTTGTTTCATAGTATATCAATTCTAAATACCTGCACGCTGGTTTATTTCAGAAAATGCTATCCCAATTCGTAGTGCAATGGCTGATGGAAATTTCTGAATTACATCCAACAAAATGAAAGGCAAAAAAGCAACAAACACCCCATCCAATCATGCAGCTGCCAGAGCGTCATCTAATGCTTGCTTTATTTCATTTTATGAGTCGATTCAATAAATATCCGCTGATTTCATCTTAACCGGTTAATGAAGTTGAAATACTCAATCAGCAATCCTAAATCTATATCAGGTTATTTAGTTTTCACGTTGGTCAAAAAAAATAGCCATGATTGGCGATGCTTTTGGATCAAATGCAGCTACTCAAACAGCCGCCTTTAACCCATCGGCTTGATTTAGGTTACATTTGGCCCAATGAATAACGATAAAACGTGGATAGGCCCCATCTTGGAAAGAATGCAGATAAAAGGGCTGAATGACATGCAACTTGCTTCGTTGGAGGCTTACAAGGAGCAACAAAACATGGTGCTGCTTTCTGCTACCGGCTCGGGAAAGACACTGGCCTTTTTACTGCCAATGATCCCATTGTTGCAAACAGCCAAAGCCCAAACTGTGGCCATGATTATTGCACCCACCCGTGAACTTGCGCTGCAGATTGAAACAGTGTTCAGAAGTATGAGCCTGCGGTTGAAAGTAACCTGCTGCTACGGTGGCCACAAAGTGGAAATAGAAGAAAATAGTTTGCAGCATCCCCCTGCTCTTATCATTGGTACACCAGGCAGGCTTGCCGACCACATCCGTCGCGGAAATATTACAACAAACAGCATTCAAACACTTGTGCTCGATGAGTTCGACAAATCACTTGAGTTGGGCTTTCACGAAGAGATGTCGTTCATTATTTCATCGCTTCCGGCAGTAAACAAGAAGATACTCGCTTCAGCAACTCCACTCGAAGAGCTCCCTTCATTTACAAACATTGAAAATCCATTCACACTTAATTTTCTTTCAGGCGAACTCCCTCCTGCTGAAAAGCTGGCTGTGCAAGTGCTAAAGAGCAACGACAAAGACAAACTGGATTCCTTGTTTCAGTTGATTTGTATGCTGGGTAACCGCTCCACTATTATTTTCTGCAACCACCGCGATTCAGTAGAACGCACTAGTGCCTTTTTGAAAGAGAAAGACATCCTTAACGTCTACTATCACGGAGCTATGGAACAACGTGACCGAGAATCTGCTCTTTGTAAGTTTCGCAATGGCACGGTGAATGTACTGGTCACTACCGACCTTGCCGCCCGCGGACTTGACATTAGCAATATCCGTTACATCATTCACTATCAACTGCCTGCAACCGAGGACGTATTCACGCACCGCAATGGTCGTACAGCCCGAATGGATGCCAGCGGTACTGCAATCCTCATTTTAGGTCCAGAAGAAAAACTTCCCGCCTATATCGCCGGAGATGCTTTACAGATTGAATTGCCGGAAACGGTAACGCTTCCTGAAAAACCAAAATGGACCACCCTTTTTATTGCAGCAGGTAAAAAAGACAAGGTGAACAAAATTGACATTGTGGGCTTCCTCAGCATCAAGGGCGAGTTGAAGAAAGAAGATATCGGCATCATTGAAGTGAAAGATTTCTATTCATTCGTGGCCATCCGCAAATCAAAAGCAAGCCATACCCTGCACCTCATCAAAGACGAAAAAATCAAGAACAAGAAAGTGAAAATTGCGGTGGCGAAATAACCTCAACCTACGTACCTTCTTAAACTATGAACCTGTTCACTACCCCCGGCGCTGTTACCATTACCTGCCATAAGCACATTGCTCCCTACCTTGAGCAGGAGGTAAACGATCTTGGATTCAAGGTAGAAGAACCCTTTGTTACTGGGGTAAAACTGCATGCCACAATCAATGAATGCATCAGGTTGAATTTAAACCTGCGCTGCGCCAGCCAGGTGTTGTACAGCCTCCGGACATTTGTTGCAACCCATGCTGATGATATTTATAATGATTTACGAAATTTTGCATGGGAAACTATTCTGCCCGATGACGGGTATTTTTCTGTCACCAGCAATGTCAACAATCCAACCATTAACAATAGCATGTTTGCCAACCTCCGGGTGAAAGATGCGATTGTGGATCGAATGCGGGAAAAGACGGGCAAACGGCCTTCCACCGGTGCTGAATTGACAGGCACAGTAATTCATTTGTTTTGGAAAAATGAACAGGCCGAAATCTTTTTGGATACTACCGGCGATTCGCTGGCCAGGCATGGATATCGCAAGATTCCCGGCCTTGCTCCCATGCTGGAAGGATTGGCTGCAGCAACCATATTCGCCACAAAGTGGGACCGAAAATCACCCTTCATAAATCCTATGTGCGGCTCAGGCACAATGGCTATTGAAGCAGCACTGATTGCTACCAACAGAAGGCCCGGCTTGTTCAGGACGCATTATGCTTTCATGCAGGTGAAAGGCTATGATGAAGCAATTTATCTGCAGGAGGATGCATTGCTGGAACAACAAATTGTTGAGGTGCCCGATTTACGCATTATTGCCACCGACATCAGCCCGAAAGCCATTGAAAATGCCCGCAAGAATGCAGTTGCTGCCGGAGTACACAAACTGATTGAATTTGGAATCTGCGATTTTGCAGCAACCGAAGTGCCCGAAGGTGCTGCAGGCGTCATGATGATGAACCCGGAATATGGCGAACGGCTGGGCGAATCGGTAGCGCTGGAAGCTACCTACAGTCGCATAGGTGATTTCATGAAACAACATTGCAGGGGATATTTCGGCTACATCTTCACCGGCAATCTAGAACTCGCAAAAAAGATTGGGCTGAAAGCAAAACGGCGCATTGAATTTTACAACAGTACCATCGATTGCAGGCTGCTAGAATATGAATTGTATGCCGGCTCCCGCCGCGAACAAACAGTTTAAAAAGAAGGGAGAATCAAGCCTGCCAAATGACCGATGCAGTGCTATTTAACGAACAAGTACGCTGGTGCCCTTTTTTGTAATCACGGAACCATCAAGTCCCACCCCTTCCACCATCCATACAACACTTTGCGATGGTTGCGGATATCCTTTGTACGAACCATCCCAACCCGGCCTTGCATTATGTGTCTCGAATAGTAACTCACCCCATCGGTTATAGATTCTGAAATACTTGATTTCCGCCACACCCATGGGCACAGGTCTTAGGTAATCATTCAGTCCATCGCCGTTGGGCGTAAAGCCAGTCGGTACCTGGATATCTGCTTTCTGAACTATTTGCACCAGTAAGCTGTCTACCGTTTTGCAACCACCTTCTGTAGAAATGGTGATGGTATAATCCTGTTCATTAGCACCCTTGAATACAGGTTTGAAGGATGTTGGGTCACTCAGTTGCCGCGCAGGTTGCCAAACTGCAGCAATGCCAATCCTGCGTGCCTCGAGGTTTAGCGGTACGCCCTTTACGGCAAAAGCAGCAGTATAGCGCATCGGCGGCGCCGGACTTTCTACACGCAAGCTTTTTGTAAGTTCTTGCACCGGCGTGGGACATTGCTCGCTACTTGCTGAAAGTGTAATGCTGTAGTTGCCTGCGGTAAATAATTTGGGTGCAGGATTGCGCACTTCATACACCAGGGCGTTATTGTATTTCCAGGCATACCGGATAGGTGAACCAATATTTTCATCGGTACGGTTAACAGGTGCAAAAGGAATTCCAACACATGTAACGCCTGCGTCAAAAACTGGAAGCGGGTTTTGATACACTTTTACCAGCGCAGACACACTGTCGGCACACACATCGTTGCTATTCACCACCAGTTTCACCAGGTACTGCCCACCCTTTGTAAAACTGTACACAGCATCGCGCTGTGTCGAATTGCCTGTTCCGCCAAAATCCCAATTGTATCGCATGGCACCCACCTGGTTGGTGCTGCCGTTTGTAAAAATGAAATTGTTTCCTATAAGACACTGGGCGGTGTCTTTCAATGAAAAAGAGGCCTTTGGCACAGTTGAAATATTGATGCTTTGGTTGGGCGTAGTGGCGGTGCAGCCAAACTCATCCTGCAAGAAAGCAGCATATTCACCTGTCTCCGTTACCTTGTAAAAATTGTTTTTTTCGCCTGGCAGCAATTGCCCGTTTTTGTACCATCGTATCAGCTCAGCGTCACTCACATTGAGCACTGCGCTGTCACCGCTGCCAATACAATATTGCGACCGGCCAAGTATTTGCATGCTGCTTCCGAGGTTACTTGCTATTACTAAAACAGTATCGGTGCTTGAGCAGCCACCACCCGGGCTTTTTACCGTCAGCACATAATTGGTACTTACCGATGGCATGGCAATAGGATTTCCCGAATACGGGTTAAATAAACCTGCTGTTGGGGTCCAACTGTAATCTAGCCCCGACCTTGGCGGGCTACCTATCCGTACCGGAGCCATGTTGCACGACAATGTATCATGGCCTGCATCGGCCTTGATAGTCAGATCATCTTCGAGTTTGGCGGTCAAGGTTTCAGGGCACCCGTAGCCGTCATAGGGAATCAATTGTACATTCAGGATGGTGCCTGGCTTAGGCGGCGGACTCAATGTAATCGACTGTCCGGTGCCAAGCTGCTGTGTCATGTTGCTGTTGAACCAGGTATAATTCTGAAAGCCGTATGGTGCAGAAACAGTGACTTCCTTGTCCAACGGACAGAAAGAAGCTCCGACAAACTCACCACTACAATCTGAATTCACATCGATGTATGCATACCCGAAATGCCGCCGAAAAGTGCAATCGGCTGTGCGGAAAGTCAGCCTGATGGTTTTGCCTGCATTTCCATCCAGGTTGATGGTGACGGGCGTCCAGTCCTTGCACCAGATGGGCGTATTTTCATATTGCCGGATGTTTGATTCAAAAAAACCCGGCAAGGTTGTGCCGTATGGTATGAAAGTGAAGGAGGCGCAGTTAATGAGGGAGTTGGTACTGGCATTGGTTATCTCAATTTCCATCCTCGGCTGTTGATACTCCAAGTGGTTTGGATCTTCAAACACTACAGCATAATAATAGAGAAGGCTATAGGTATTCCTGTTTGCAGGAATGGTGAACTCATAAGAAATAGCTTCAGCCTGTCCACCACCGGTATTATTGCCCAATTTTATACAATAAGCGCTGCCATTGGGGCTACGGGTCGAAAAGCCACCATAAGGGTCCAGCTGCGCATTGGTAGACGAAATAATGGTATGCCTGCCGTCGACGGGTCCGCCCGATTCGGTGAGCGTAAAAACGTTTGCACCGGTTGCGGCAGAAACAAATCCTGTATAGCATTTCCAGCCATTAAAGGTTCCTGATTCAAAATCAATATTAGGCGGACAGTCTTGACCAAAGCTGAACCCGATGATTAGAAACAATGCTAATGTTGACAGAAAATATTTGTACACTGGCAACAATCGGGTAAAGGAATTACTGCTATAGATTCCATTACTGATGAAATGCACATTGCCATACTGTAACCAACTCATCGCATCATTCATGCGAAGAATTTTTAGCCACAAATCGTTCCAAACCATATGATGAGCAAACACTCGCAATGTGTCGACAGCTTTTCATCATTAATAAAACAGGGTTTATGAGGAACATAAAAGTAATTCATTTATTGCGCTTTGGCCAGCTTGTCAAGTATGCATTTCCGACGTAGCATGTGTTATCAATCAGCCATATTCGTCCTGTCCAACAATTCAAATTTCATTTTTCTCAAACAATCCAAACCATTGCAAATTGAATACAATGATCCCGTAGCTGCAGGCTGAAACCCCACGCAGGGGTTGCTTCCTGAAGGCAACGGTTCATTAAGCATCGTAGTTTTTTAATCAATGCTTGTCTCTTAACGGTAATCGTTATATGCTGAATGAATAAATTCTTTCAAATTCAAAAACCGATATGCTGTGCTTCCACATTCCAGCCGGATACCTGGATTGCTGTCTTCTTGTTTTGAATTAGGGCAACTGGTACCCTGACAGAAATATTGCGAGTTTCTCCTGGTGCTAAACTGAAATAATTATCCGACCAGAAACAAGGCATCAATTCTTCTGTTCCCGACATCACCTGTGGGTTCAGGAAAAAAGCAATTTGCGCAGAAGCATTGCTTACCTGAAGAGTGCAAATATTTTCAGTTTTGCTTTTTACGGTGTTTATCACCTTCAACTTCAGTTTCGTTTTCTTCATAGTAGATAATGCCGTATAATCATGCTTAGCCTGCATCCAATAAGTATTCGAAGAAAGCAAACGCCCCCCAGCATCTTTCAGGTGCAGCATCACAAAGTTCGCACCTTGTTGTCCTGCCAAAATAGAAGCCAGCGAGAACACTTCTTTTAGGTCACTGCCATTCAATGAAACAGAAGCAGCATGGTGGTAGATGCTTTTCCCTTCCGTATTATAGACATCAGCCTCTACCTGCAATTTGGTAAGAATAGCATAACTGCGATTGATGACTGCCACTGCAGAATCATCGAGATTCAACTGAACATGTACTGGTTCACATGCACGTTGCATGAAATAGTATCCGGCATTTGGCTCAAGGTACCAGTCGTAAACCTGCCATACTACACTGGGAAAAGCTGCATTGAGTTTCCATAGCATCACTCCCCCATTATCATTCAACTTGTGTCCTGCTGCTTCAAAAATGCCACGGTATCCATCAGCATTCATCAGTTGCATCTTATCACAAAAATTCTTAATACTAACCGGGGCACCATACCTTTCCTCCATCGCTTTGTAATACAATTCAAAATGGCCGGCACCGGTGCAGGCATCATGATAACCCCATGAATCATTGAGCGGAAATGGAAGCTTGGGATCGGGTACCAGGTTAGGAATAATCTTCGACAGTGAAGCATAAGGCGGCTGCGAAGGCAATCCTGTTTCATCTTTGAATACCCAGTCCTTGCCTGCATTCGCACGTTTGTAGTACTCAGCAGGATCCTGCCAGGAATATGGTCCGCCACTGTAAACACCTGCGGGTTTATTATCAGGCCAGGAACCATTCCATCCTGATGGTTGCTTGGCATAACCGGAGGAGCTGGGAATAAAGGGCCGTGTACCATCCAGCGTAGCCACACCATCACGCATGGCATCATACAACTCCTTGCGTGCATGGCCTTCATTACCACCTGTCCATACCAGCAAGCTTGGATGATTGCGAATCCTCAATATCGTACTTACAATATTCTTTTTGAAGATGGTTCCATCTGCAGGGTAATCCGGCGACCCCTTGAATTCGCCATGTGTATCACCGGTAACCCAGAAATCCTGCCATACCATCAAACCATATTTATCTGCTGCGTTATAAAAATCATCCGTTTCACCTAAGCCACCACCCCAAATCCTCACCAGGTTCACATTTGCATTGCGGCATAGCTGTAGTTCATAGTCGTAGCGAAGTGAATCACGGTTGACCATCATATCGGGCACCCATGCACCACCTACAAGATGAACACGTTTCCCATTGACAAAAAATTCGCGACGCATCCAGCCGTTCACATCGGTGGCGGTTGAAGAAACAGTTCGTACACCAAAAGCAAAACTGATTTCATCCGACAATGAATTGCCCTCAACATATCGAATACTGATGCGATAGAGATCGGGGCGTCCGTAATTATTCGGCCACCAGAGATGCGGCTTGTTCAGCACGAATTGTTTAATCTGTTCTTTGCTCAATGCAATTTCCTTGCTACTGTTTGCGTCAACTGATATACGTTGTTCAACAGTAAAACCAGTTCCGGAAAATGTTTCCGGCTTGATAGTAATCTGCAACTTTCCTGCAGAAGAAGTGCTGTTGTGATTTGTAACAGTCATTTGCAGCGAAAGATGGGCAACGGATGTGTCAGGCAGTTTGGGTAAATCTGTTACCAAACGTGGATGTTCCAGTACAACTTTACCGGATGTACGCAAATAAACCGGTTGCCATATTCCCATGTTTCTATCATGCACTTCAGGTATCCAGTCCCAGCCAATGGAGGAAAGCATGGTCACATTCTTGCCTATATCTCCGGTAGGTCCACCATTCAGAAAAAAATCGCCCAGCCCTTCCGTTTGTGGTGGGGCTGGCAGGCCAGGTTCGTCCAACTGGTAGATCTTCACAGCAAGTACATTTTCAGAACCCGGGATGATCTTGTCACTCACATTGAAGAAGTACTCGGCAAACATGCCGGCCATTTGTGAGGAATCAGATACCTGTTTGCCATTGAGCCATACATCTGCACGGTAGTTGATTCCCTTAAACACAAGCTGAAAAAATCTGCCTTTGTCAGCAGCAGGCACATTGAATGCAGTGCGGTACCAATACGGCTTTTTCCATGGGTTGGGTTCGCCCGGCAGATGACTAAATTTTTCGAGGCCAAACTGATGATTGAACGAATCCGAGGCATCGGGAATGAGCATGTTATTCATGCCGTTGTAAGGATCAGGATACACTTTGTTGGCAACAAGTCCTGTCAATACGGTGGATGGTACTGTAACTGGAAACCAATAATTTTTGCTCATGTAATTATCGGAAGAAATGGCCGCACCATCATCCTTGATGACAGCAGAAGATTGCAGTCCAAAATGCCGAAGTTCCTGCAATTTCACAGGTTGAGCTATACCTGAATGGGTCAGGAATAATGCAACCTGTAGTAATCCAACCCATCTTACGCACTGTATTCTCATGCTCTGTTTTTTTAGTGTTGATTTTCTTATTTATAGCTATTCAACGAGAAATTTTATTTCCAAAAGAGAAGCCAAAAGTTGATTTTGTAGGTAGCGCCTGATGCACTCCACGATTCTGCAATGATAACTTTTATTGAAACCTGTTTTTCTCTTCAAGATGGGTTTTGTGGGTTTATACACCTTATATCTCGCAACTATTTCAATCGGCAAATCGGAGGAATCCCCATTTTTCAGGAATATGCATATTCACAACTCCCTGGGGAGACCAGGTCCAATCATATTCACGTAAGTCAGGACTATTGGAATCAGCACTTTTCATCTTCTCTACCCGAAGGAAATTGATGCGCCAGTTGTGCTCTAAGGCATGGTGCCCTGGTTCAATCAATGCTGCGAACGGAATGGACATCTCTACAAACCAACCCTTATCAGTATCTGCAGGATTATTGAGAGAGCCTTCAATATGCACTGCAGATTTTAAACCTGGTACAGACCAACCCATGTCTGGCTTTCCACCTTTCAGATAGGGCTTGTCCATCTTTAAATCCATAACGGTTCCCAATGCATTAATCTCAATTTCAGCATAATTACTGCCGTCTCCGTCCGCGTCTAAGAATACTTCAAAATCATTTTCATTAAACAACAGGTCATCATGGTTTTTCAATGATGCACTTACTTGTGGTTCTTCCATCCAGGCAATAAGATAAAAAGCGGTATCATCACGAAGCATTTTTACCATGGTTTTGTATTGAGGGGTGGCTGATCCTGCGATATCAGTAAATGGTTCAGTCCAGTCTGCATCTTTCCAATCTTTCTCACCGGCTTTGCCATCAATCACCATTGGGAGAAGCGCTTTTTTCACACGGTATTCCCTGGGTTTGAGCGTTGAGCTATCCTGTGCATCAACTGGCATGCACTGTATGACAACAATAAACAATAATGAAAAAAGGAATAGTACAAACTGCTTCATGTAATTGTATAGTATTGGTTTGTTCAACATTTTTTTGACGATGCCATTCTGAATGCAAGGAGCTTTTCTCCATCGCCAAATCGCCGGGTTTGACATTGGCTAAATCACCTTTTCAATCCTGCATTTGCATCAACCAATTCATAAGGCACATTTTGTACCAACCGCAATCTCTAATCATCATGCTGTGAAGGATGCCCCGAAAAAAAAGCACTGCGCCTGGGAGAAGGAACTATGCTGTTTTCTCCTTTCACAGCTTTCCAGATGACTTCGGTAAATAAGAGGTCTGGCACCCTGTCTTCCTTCGAAAAATCGAAAGTGCTGCTAAGCTTTGCACTCGCCGTATTCCTGGTATTCTTCTCAGCAAGGTCAACCCTTGCCGGAAGTGAATGAAATGGTGTAAGGTTCGGCGATGCAGAAAAACAACGCCACATGGATTCTGCTGCAGCATCGTACTGACTCATAGGCGGCAAGCCTAAAATAAGTTCAATAGTTCGCAGCATGGAAGATGTGGAATACATGGTATGGTCCACATAATTTCTTTTCACAAAGCCACCTGCAACATAAGCTGTGCTGCGGTGAGCATCCACATGGTCCGGTCCATTCTGTGCATCATCTTCTACAATAAATATTGCGCATTCCTTCCATATCGGGCTTTTCGACAGATATTCTACGAACATCCCCACAGCGAGGTCATTATCCGCAACATGTGCAAATGGCGTTGGGCGGCCAAGGCTTTGACCCTCGGTGTGATCATTAATGAAACGCAACGAATTAAATCTTGGAACAGCATTCATCGTAAGCAAAGAATCAAACTCTTTTTGCCATTGATAGAAGCGTGTGGTGTCTCTAACTTTTTGATCCCAACTAGTGTAGTAAGGACAAAAATGATTTTGAAGTACCGGGATGTTTGCTTTGTAATCATCCGCAAATTCTCCGTAAGTGCGATAGGTAACATTGGCCCTTTTACAGTAATCCCAAATAAATCCTCGGTCGGGACTAGCGATATCGCGGTTGCCTTCAGCATCATACTTTCCTCCCCTGCCACCATACGATGTTGGCCAGGTTTTCTCCAGGTAATCGTTGGCGTTGGCAGCCAGGCTCCAGTTGTGGCCATCGGCACTTACTTCACCATCCATGTAGAAATTATCTAGCAAAACAAAATCATGAACAAGTTTATGTTGGTTGGGAGTTATGGAGTCACCAAACAAGACAAGACTAGTGTCTCCGTTGCCTTCTTTCACATCGCCCAGCACCTGGTCGTAAGTGCGGTTTTCTTTAATGATATAAAAGACATACTTAATAGGCGATGGATCGCCAACTTTCATGGGAATGGGATTGCCAGCCTCACCAACGGCATTCAATTCCTTATGTTTTGAGTAAGGTGTGTTGGCATACACCTGCTTTGAATATTCTGCCAGCAATTGTTGAGTGGGTTCATCAATAATAGACATGGTGCCCTTGAACAAACCTCCTATATATTGAACCTCCTTTGCTTTTTTGGTGTCGCCATGCTGATAATTCACTTCCTCGTTGCGGCGAACAGGACTGGGCCCATCAGGATTGGCCATAGATGTAAATCCTTTTCCATTGGCCACGAAAATCTTTTTGCCAATCACCTTCACGTTGGTAGGATACCAACCCACGGGTATGAATCCTTTTGATTTTCCATAGCCTGCAGATGATACATCAAACACTGCGAGATAATTATTATCAGCGTTGGCAACATACAAGGTTCGCTGGTCTTCACTCAATGCAACACCGTTGCTTGCCGAGCCTGTTGGAGCATCGGGGTAAAGGGCTGCGTTCAAAACTTCCAGCACCTTTCTTGCAGCAATATCAATTACAGAAACTGAATTGTCGCCGGCGTTTGCAACATAAAGCAACTTGCCTTTTTTTGATAGAAGCAACTCATTGGGATTTTCACCAACACCAATCTCATCTGTCATCTTGCGGGATTTGGTATCAAACACAAGAACCTTTTTTCCACCCCACAGTGAAATGTATAATTCACGCTTGTTGTTTGATAGTTGACAGGCATATGCTGCATCCTGCAGTTGTTGGGTGAAGATTACCTGCTTGTTCACAAGGTTCACAATGTAGAGTGTGTTGTTCTCCTTGGTCACCACATACAACAACCGGGCAGCATCATCAATTTCAATACCTGCCGGGGAAATTTCCACGGTCGAATTGAACGCTAACTTGATGCTATCCACCAATTGTAATTTGTTATTGGCTACTGCATATTTCAAGATCCAGTTGTCGTTTCCACCACTTGCATACAACGATTTTTCATCGGCGCTGAATTTGAGGCCATACCATGATTTCGGAACAACCACATTATCTAATACTTTTTCTGAAACAGGATCGATCAGTTGAATACTCTGCACGCTTTGGCCATTATTTGTCACAGCTATCAGTTTCTTCGAACGTGATACTGCAATATTCAATGGGAGATCACCCAACGGTAATGACCTGCCGGCTGGAGACAACATCCAACCATTAGGCAATAGCACCTGTTTAGTCTCCTTTGGGCCAGGTATTTGCTGACTAATGACATTATTTGAAAACAAAAAACAGATAGAAAGGAATAACACCGGAATTCTGCTCATGATATTTTTTGCAATGACTATGCAATTAATTAACTCAAAACTTTTTTGAACACGAAGCCAACCCTGTGATAGGCCTGGTGGGAATGTCAAATTTAGGATTGTTTAAGGCAACATTGCCATGCCAGGAATCATGTGAGAGAAGATCAATAGTACCTGCAATGATGAGCGATAATCCAATGGCTATGTATTGTGCGACCACTTCTTTCAAAAAATAACAGAGAGAAAAATTGCAAGTACTTCGCTCAATTCAAATTCTGCAGGCACCAGCGATCCTTGTCTACACAAAGTGCCTTAGAATAAAACACCCACAACCATGCTACTACTATTCTCTTTCAAAAAAAGAATTCAATGGATTTTTGATGATTAAACTACACTGTTAATACTGTTATTTCTATAAACAATTAACTAGGCAACGGCTATGATAACTACTGTGCGATAGGCGGTTTCCAAAATTGATGTATTAGAACAATTGGAACAACAAAGGAAATTGGAGTTTCAGGAACGTAAATGAAAGGATGAAACTCCTTCATTCGCCGTCACTCATCCACTCTGATTGTCACCGGCCCTAACAAACCTGACGGCAACAAAGGTGTTTCTGCAGTATAGGCCTTGGTAGTTGTGAATGTATATCGGCCACTGCTGCGGGGAAGCCCCTTTCTCAACCATTCAGGCCACTTACCATCTTTTATTCCATCATCAGGTTTCATCTCATCACCTATCAGCCTATTAGCCCAAAGGTTCGCCACTTCAATTTCGAGCTTATTATTTTTTTCCTGCACAATTCCACTTATATCAACCTGCCAGGGTGCAGTCCACAGCACGCCAAGGTCTTTACCGTTGAGTTTCACCCGGGCCATGTTTTCTACATCGCCAAGGTCAAGATACATGGTATGCTGGCCTGCTTTTGCATTGATAGGCAGATCAAACGAATTGGTATATGTTGCTATGCCAGAATAGCATTTAATACCATCATCCTTTTTCAGTGTCCAGTCCTCCAGTTCATTGAATTTCACAGAGTCAGGCCCGCCCCATTTCGAATCGAAACGAACCATCCACGGACCATTGATCACAGCCAGGGTGTTTTGATGCAGCGAGAATTTTTTTTCAGTATTTGGAGCATCCTCCTTTGCAAAGACTACAAAGTAACTTTCGTAAGGATGGAACTGCAAATCAAAGGTTACTTTGCCTCCCTTTTGCGTGGCAGGCCGCAGACTGCTGATGTTCATTGTTTGGGGATTCCAGATTTGCGCTATATCAATCTTCGTCCTGAAAGCAGCCTGCACCTGTTGTGGTTGTGCACTTGTGTTCGAAACAAAATAAATGTCCCACGCTGCTGCACTCCTATGTGTGTAACGCACCGGACCTGTACTGGAAAAATCGGGCTCCACTTTCATTTGCCTGAGGATGCCTGCTGCTAGTTCGTAACTGGGATAGCCATTGCTGGTTTGTTTTTCTATGCTTCCGCCCCAAATGATTTGTCCCTTACCAACATTTCTTTTCGTTTGTTGCTTAGGCCATACACTGTCACCCCACAATTCATTGGCTAGCCCTGCTACTTCAATATCACTTTGAGGGTAACCCGAAAGCCCGGGTGCACGTAGCGGTGGACCACCCAATACGGTAGCGCCATCTTTTACCAAGGAAGCTATTTTTCGAAGCAGCGGAGGTGTCATGGTTTTGATAACGGGCAACACCAACAGGCGATAGCTTGTACCACCAGGAAATACAATTCTGCCATCCTTCACAAAGGATGTATACAATTGGCCGGCTGCAACGCCATCGAAATTGTATTCCTTTCTGTCGGGAAGTGTTTCACCTGTGAGTGCCGATGTTGGCGGAAGAAAGACTTGCGGAGCTCCCTCAGGAGTCAGGTAAAGGATATCGGCCACGGTACTGCCTTGCTGCAGCAAATATTGGCAGCGGCTGATGTAATCATGGTAGCTGCCTGCCATGGGCCACCAGGTCTGATTTAGATTCCAACTAACACCATACGGCCCCATGGTAGCACCGGGACGCAAAGAATCGGCAAGAAACTGGTTTTGAAATGTATGGAACATGAGCCGATTAATACCCGCAGCAAACGCCCAGTCGCCCTGGTTTTTCATACTGCCCGGATATTGTTTCCAGCCTTCCTTGTTTTGTGAAGTGAATGCCTCGGCAGCCACTATTTTTTTACCACTGATATGTGCCACAGCAGTAGCTTCAACAATACTGAATGATGCATTGAAACCGTATCCCTTGCTCCAGAATTCACCCATTGGCAAATCGGCAACAGCGCCGAGTTCAAGGTCGGCATTGGGATTCATATCATATGGCTCTATAGAAAGTTCAAGTCCGTTTCGGTGCGCATAATTGCGTGCATGGCCAGCGTGATTCTCCAGTACCAGTTCCATGGCGGTTTGCCTGAGGTCCCACAAAAATCGTTCGCTAACGACAAGGCTTTCGACTGTATAACCCAAATACACCGGATAGAAAGGCAGCGGGTCGTATCCCCTTCGTTTCTTAAATTCTTCACGGAAATTCTTTGTCCAGTTTTGCGCACCCATTTCCCAACTATCGATATGCAGGCGTTTTAGACCTCCAGCACTGCTATCGGGTTTACCGGTTTCTTTGAGTAGTTCACCAACAAAACTATTGAGGTGCACATTCAAAGCTGCGGTGTCGAATTTGTCGCATTCAAATCCCAAGCCTGGTATTGGAGCCGGACGTGTGCTGGCACCGTTGTTGCGCCGACCAAATCTTGTAATGGTCCAATTACCGGCAGAAGGCGGATTCCATTCAAGTTTACCGTCCGCTTTCATTTTACCTGTCAGGTCTATGACTCTGTCCTTTGGAATTACCGAATTGCCAACGTTTTGATAGTCGGCTGTTGCCGGAAAACTTTGCTTCACTCCTTCCTTCGAGGTGAATGGTGGCCGGTAATACAACGATTTTTCTTCTGCATCATCGAGCACGGGTGGCGTTGGATAAGCCAATACAGCCACATCTTCATAAAAGTCACGATACTTTTTAACCATATGCCCCGGCACACCGAAGTAAGAAGCTTTCGGCTCCGGCACAGGCAGAACTATTTTTTCGGTTTCACCACTGTCTATACTTACGGAAGCGCCTACCAATTGCTGCATCGATTGTTCGGGCTTCACCCAGGGTCCGCCGCTTCCATTCCAACCCGGCCCCATGCCAAGCGACATTTCAATACCGAGGCGTTTGCATTCACGCACTGCATGGGCAAACATTTCCTTCCATTGCTCACTGAAAAAATCCACCGGGCCTTGCGGTAATCCTACATTTACTTCCAGGAAAATCACGCTGCCAAGTCCGGCCTGCTTCATGGATTCAAGGTCTGAAGTAATCGATTCCTTTGTCATATTGCCATCGGCAAAATACCAGTAAACGCCGGGCCTGGCAGAAGCCGGCGGGTGCATGAACCCGTTTTTCAAATCGGGCAAACTTTGAGAGGCCAGATGCGAAATGGTGCCCAGGCATGTTACCAGGAGCAATGCACCTAACCAGCATTTATTCTTTGAATGAAACGAGTACATGACTATGAATTTCATTACCTGGTAACGTACAAAGCGATGCTAACACTGAAATCATTTTCAAACTGATTCAATTCGATGCAGGTTTTCCATTACACTTTCCATTCCTTCTTCATAGGCCTGTGAAGCAGTTTGTTTGGTTCCTCATCATTTTCAAATTTTTCTTTGGCAGGGTTCCAGTTCAAACTGCGCTTCAATTGATAGGCAATGTTGCCAATATTGCAAACAGTGGCAGTGCGGTGCCCGGTTTCCACATCACAGATTGGCTTTGACTTTTGCTTAATGGCATCTAAAAAATCCTGGTAATGGTTAACGCTCTTATAAACATGAATTTCATTATCACCAATTACTTTGGTCTTGAGTGTTTCATCGGGCGTCACTTTCAGTTCGCCTCTCGCAACATACACTTCACCCTTCGTACCAATAAATGTGCATGATTGACTTCCGCTATGAGTTTCATGTATCATCTGAATACCATTTGCGTATTCATAAATAATACCGGTTTCAATATTGGCATTTCCATTTGGCGCTGTGGTTGGATAAATAATTTTTACAGGGCCACTGGCATCCATATCCAAACCCCATTGTGCTATATCAAACATGTGTGCTCCCCAGTCCGTCATGCCACCACCACCGAAATCTTTGTAGGCACGCCATTGCGGCCAGAGCGTTGCTTCAAATTCAATGGTTGGTGCCAACTGTTTGTTGTATGGTCTTTCCACAGTATTTGGGCCAAGCCAGAATTGCCAGTCCAATCCGTCGGGAATTGTTTCGCTTGCCAGGTCAAAATCTTTGGGCGGTCCGCCAATGTTCACTTTCACTTGTTTAATTTCTCCGATGTAACCGTTGCGCACCAATTCTACTGCCTGCCGAAACTCCGGCCATGAGCGTTGCATACTACCGGTTTGAAATACCCGGTCATGTTTTCTGGCTGCATTTACCATGGCTCTGCCTTCGGCCACCGTTAGCGATAAAGGTTTTTCACAATACACATCCTTCCCTGCAGCACAGGCTCTTACAGCCGCGGCGGCATGCCAGTGGTCGGGCAATGCAATGATGACTGCATCAACATCTTTACGACCCAACAACTCTCTGAAATCCTTGTAGGGCGCCACCCTATTCTTTGCTTCACTTCCCTGTGTTGAATAGTATTTTTTTACATTGTTGATGAACCGTTCGGTCTTGGAAGTAAATACATCGGAAACTGCAACAAATTCAACCTGGTTTGTTTTGAGGAATGATGTACATAAAAACGGACTTTGCTTTCCACAACCAATGAAACCGAGATTGATTTTGTCACTTGGTGCTACATATCCCCTGCCCAAGACAAATCGTGGTACGATAAAAAAACCGCTGGCAAGCGCAGTGG
>JBBIOQ010000084.1:0-18737 GCA_037443285.1 Sphingobacteriales bacterium
GCTGCTGGTTTCTTTCCATTTGATATTCGGCTGGAGCCGCTCTGGGCCTGGGCCGAAGCCAACCAAGTACCGGTGATGACACACTGCACCCGCGGCGGATCCTGGTACCTGGGCAGCCAGGATTCGCTTATTAATACCGGTGCATTCAGCCAGCATGGCATTAACCCGGATGACGGACACTACACTTCCATTCAAAACCGAATTGCAGCTACCCTTGCACTTAGCGATATCAGGAAAAAGAACAAAGTATGGTGCAATGTATTTGGCAATCCCGAATGCTATGAGCCTGTGCTGGCAAAATACCCGAAGCTCAAAATTTGCTTTGCCCATTTGGGTGGGGAAAACGAAATATTGCGGAATAAAAACGGCGGCGGACTCGATGGCTATCCTTCGCAATTGCTCGACAACAATTGGTTTGAAGCAGTTTTGGTATTGATGAAAAAATACGAGAACGTGTACAGCGATATTTCTTACACACTCAGCAGCCGCGATGCCATTGAGCATGTCAGAACAACACTGAACAAACCTGAAATGCAAGATGCTTTTGGAAAACATTTATTCAAGAAATTACTGTACGGAACCGATTTCTACATGACGCAGCAGGAAAAGCAAGGCAGTGAACCGTTGTTGCAGAAAAACTTCGCTGAACTATTTTCTGCAAGTGAAATACAAATAATGGCCTATGAAAATCCACGGATTTTTCTGGCGAATAAAATCTTCAGTGTTTTCTGATTTTCCGGCCTTGCAAACCACTTCCCTTGAATATGCCTTTCAATGAATTCTTATCGAAGTGTTATTGAAAAATCGTTTTACAGAAAGTGATATCGATTGACGAAGGGCGGAAGAGAAGCAAGCCTGTTTGCATATTTTTTGCCCAATTGCTTGAATATTAATGGTCTTGCAATTATCTTGATACAGCCCACATAGAAGAGTTAACCTGATCAACCCTATCAATTAGTCAACACACTCCGCTGGCAGGCCCTTGAGATATATAGCACCGGCAATCTTGTCAGTGCATTCCTTGAACAGGATGAGGGATAACATACTTCAAATGCAAGGCAATTCTGTTTTCAAAAGAAATTCAGATTCCTGTAACTAAATCAACCATAAACTCCGAATCATGAAAAGGCTCCTTTTTCAATTTGCATTATTGCTGGCAGCCATAAATGCCCATTCGCAAAACGTAGGCATCGGCATTACACCTACTAAAGCCAAGTTTGAGGTGAATGGCTCAGTGGGGCCAACTGTAGCCATATTCGGGGGCGAAGGCGCAGGCATTTCGCTACAACAAAACTGGCCGTCTGTAGGATTCAACGAATACCACGATGGCAGTAATGTACGCAACATGGTTGCCGGCAGCGGCTTTATCATGTACCTGGATATGAATACAGGCAGCCTGGCTTTTGATTACACTTCCCTCACTTCAGGCGCTAACAGCACTACAGCTCCCACACGTCGGCTCACTATCAGGCAAAATGGTAATGTTTCGGTAAATGCCACTGAAGCCAATGCCACACTTTATGTTGGGGGAAGCAACCTCGGCATTCCTTCGGCGGTTTTTCGGGGCACCAATTATTCTTCTTATTTCTATGAAGGGGTTAGCCCGGGCAATACAGGCCGCAGCACGTATATCAATGGCGGCAAACCAGGCAGCGTAGTTTTCCTGAATGACATTCCTTTAGGAGATGTGGTGGTAGGGTATGGCAGTGGTAATTCTAAAGTTGGTATAAATACCTCCACCCCAACCGACATGCTGGAAGTGAAACAATATGGTGGCCGGGGGCTGGCTTTAATTAATCCAAGCTATAACTACTGGGAGTTTTTTGTAGAAAAAAACCTTACGGAAAATGCCAGCGATATGTATGTGTACTACAACGGAGGCAACCTTGGCAATTTTTACCAGGGCGATGGCAAGTACTACTATTACAGTGACAAAAGGGTAAAATCCAATATCCAGCCACTCAGCAACCTGCTGCCAGGAGTAATGGCGCTGAAGCCCTGCACTTACGAAATTAAATTCGACAATCCTGGTCATGTGCAAAGCATTGGCCTGATAGCGCAGGAAGCAAGGACAGTATTTCCCGAAGTGACCGGACACATTGATGGCGATGACTTGGGTTACGGAGGTATCAAAGACCTCTACACCATGGACTACAATGCGCTTGGACCTATTGCCATAGGAGCCATACAGGAGCAGCAACGCAAAGTAGAGCAACTGAAGAACCAAATTTCATTCCTGAAACAGCGGATTCAAATAGCAGAGCAAAAACTTAAAAATTGATTGTATAAACTGAGCACATAAAATTCTAGATCACTATGCGTTCCTTTCTCTATTCCCTAATTATTGCACCTTTTGCCCTGACGGCAAACAGCCAGAATGTAGGCATAGGTGTGGCTGTGCCTACTCGTGCCAAACTGGAAGTATGGGGCGGCTTAGGCGTTGGCAAAACATCGGGCTATTTTGGCAACGACAAAGGCGTTTCATTGCAGCGCAATTATGCTGCCATTGGCTTTAACCAATATATGGACAATACAGCCTACGGCAGGTATATGGCCACCGGTTACGCAGCCTATTGGGAATTTGTGCACGATGACAATACGCTCGCTAAGGGGTTGAGCCTTAATATAGCTCCATCCGGCAATGCTGAAGCTGTAATACCCTCGGTAACCAAGTTGTGGGAGTTTTCTTCCAACAACAGGTTTAGAATTCTATCGCCCGGTGGCGGTATAAATGGCATTTTGGATGTGGGCAGAGGCACCGGTGGGGATGGCACTGCTATGCTGATTGGGACAACTTACAATTCCCATTTTAATTATTCAACAAGCGAGCACACCTATATCCGGGGAGGAAAAGGCGCTTCCAAGGTTTACCTCAATGATATTGTAAACGGTAATGTAGTTTTTGGCAACGGAACGTGTACTGTGGGAATAAACACCAATGGCTATGTGCCGCCTACCACACTGGAAGTGCGTCAGAGCAACGGGGGCATGGAGCTTTCCAATACCAGCTATACCAACCTGCCCATGGAGTGGCGGGTGGCCAGTGGTTCTCCGGCTAACTTTTATTTGTATTATGCCAACAGTGTGCGGACATATTTTTCCTCTACCAACGGGTCGTTGCATCCTATTTCTGATGCCCGTGTAAAAACCAATATCACGCCGCTGCCTGCAGTTCTCAACAACATCATGGCGCTACGGCCGGTAACTTATTTGATGAAAGATGCAGTAGCCGGCCAAGGCAGAAGCATCGGATTTGTAGCGCAAGACGTCCAAAAACTGTTTCCTCTACTAGTGGCTACGCATATGAATGACGGTGATTTTCTTGGCCTCAACTATTCAGGATTTAATGTGATTGCTTTAAAGGGTATTCAGGAAGAACAGCAGCAGATTTTGAACCTCGGTAATGAACTTGTTGAAATAGAAAGGCGTTTAAAGGCTGTGGAGCAAAAGCAGTCAAACCGGAAATTATAAAAAAGTGAATGACCATGAAGAACACATTGACATTAATATCGCTTGTGATTGTTTTGGCAGCTGGCTCCCAAGGTGTTGGCGTAGGAATTGATTATGCCAACCGCGGCAGGCTGGAGGTTGTGGGTGTGGTAGGCTCCGGAGCCACAGTAGGCCTGATGGGCAGTGGCAATGCAGGAATATCACTACAGCGCAATTGGCCCGGAATAGGATTCAATCAATATCGCGATGATGTTGCACCCGGCGTCAACGGAAAATATATTGCCAACGGATATGGAGCCATCCAGTATTTCCACGCTGGCTTGGGCGCTTATCTTTTTGAAATGTTTCCTAGTGGCACTGCAAACTCTTATACCCCACCTGGTTATCGGGCAATTACGATAGGTTCCGGTGGCGCCACTGGTATTCGCACCGATTACCTGGGTGCTACGCTTACAGTAGCAAGGGGCGATGGTGCAGATGGTACCGCTGTGTTCGAAGGGCCTACCTACAAGTCTCATTTCAATTATTCTTCCACAGAAGATACCTACATACGTGCGGGTGTTGATGGCGGAACCGTTTACATCAATAAAACCACCAACAGCTCTGTGTTGATAGGAGCCACTAACTCACATCTCGGCATTAACAGTCCTAACCCGTTTTATACCATTGAAGTGTACCAGCCAAGCGGCCAGAAAGCTTTTTCCATGGTGGATGCGTACAATTATCGCTGGGCTATGGCTGCAAATTTCATAAACACTCCCAGTAACGGCACGGGTGTCGCACTGGATTTCTATTATAACAATACAGGCAGGGGTAGATTTCAGTATTGGGACGGAAACTATATCGTGCCAAGTGATTCACGACTGAAAAAAGATATAAAAGATTTCGAACCTGTCCTTGGTAAACTAAATCAAATGAAGCCGAGCCGCTACGAAATGGTACGCAACAATCCGAAGCATGAGCAAGCAATTGGGATGGTAGCGCAGGATGTAAAACCCTTGTTTCCCACAATGGTACATCAGGTCAAAGACCATTATCCGGCAAATCCCATCAATGATGCCCTAGTCATGGATTACAGCGGGTTTGGAGTGATAGCTATTAAGGCCTTGCAGGAGCAGGAAAACCAGATAAAAGCATTGGAGAAAGAGAAGGATGCATTACTCGCACAGCTCCAGCAAATTGAAGCAAGGCTGGAACTGAACAAGTGGTAGACTGAACAGCAGGAAAACCGTCTATGCCATGTTGTGAAAGACTTTCTGAACGTCTTCGTCCTGCTCCAACTTTTCAATCAGTTTACTGATGTCTTCGGCCTGTTCATCGGTAACAGGAACTGTAGTACCTGGAATCCATTCAACTTCAGCGCTTACGGGTGAAATTCCTTTTTCTTCCAATGCCTTTTGCATATTTCCAAAGTCGGTGAAGCCACAGCGAAGCACAAGTACTTCTTTGGTGTTGCCCAGGTTGTCAGGCTCAGTAGTGCCTTCGCCTAATTCTTCCAACCCGGCATCTATCAATTCCAATTCGAGTTCATCTGGATCAAGACCAGCGGGGTCCAGTTTGAATACACCCATTTTTTTAAACTGAAACGAAACACTGCCGCTATTGCCCAAGGCACCGCCACCTTTGGTAAACAATGATTTAACGTTGGCCACGGTGCGTACGTGGTTGTCAGTAGCTGTTTCCACCAAAATAGCAACACCATGCGGCGCATATCCTTCGTACAGGATTTCATCGTAGTTCACCATTTCCTTACCACTGGCACGCTTGATGGCTGCTTCTACCCTGTCTTTGGGCATGCCCACGCTCCTGGCGTTCTGAAAACAACGGCGCAATGCTGCATTGGTTCCGGGGTCGGGGCCACCGGCTTTTACGGCAATCACTATCTCTTTACCAATGCGGGTAAACTGTTTGGCCATGCGGTCCCAGCGGGCAAACATGGTGGCTTTACGAACTTCGAATATGCGACCCATAGTTTTCTATTTCTGATTTGATAATCTCTGATTTCTGTTTTGCAAACAAATTACAGCAAAGGTTTTTTGGCCTGGCGTTTTCAGTTTTATGTTCATGCTGTTTTCGAAAAGGGCATCCTTTTGAAACCATGAACCTTTGAACATTCAATCCTTAAACCTTACTGACGGGCTGCAAATGTAAACGGATGAAGCAGCAAAAAAAAAACCGCTCAAAATGAGCGGCTTTCCTTTTTACTTATTGGCTTCAAAGTCTGAAGCATGGGGCAAAATTTCTGATGGATTTCTAAGCTTGCTGTTTCGCCTGCTATAACTAAAGTAAACCACCAAGCCTATAGCCATCCAAAGCATGGCAGCTTTCAGGGTGAAAGGGTCGATAGCCACAATCATGACGGTGCAAATAACCGCACCCAAAATGGGAACCAGGGGCACCAATGGTGTTTTGAATCCGCGGGGAGTGGCAGGGTTTTTAACCCTCATTATCCAAACTCCAATACTCACCAGTACAAAGGCAAACAGGGTTCCAAAACTGGTAAGATCGCCGGCCACGCTGCCCGGAACAAAAGCGGCAAACAAACCAACAAAAACAAACAGGATCATGTTGGCTTTATATGGTGTTTTGAATTTTGGATGCAGTTCGCCAAAGGCTTTTGGAATAAGGCCATCATTGCTCATCGTGTAGAAAATGCGGCTCTGTCCCATTAACATCACCAGGATTACTGATGAGAAACCAGCCAGGATGGCTACCGTTACTGCGGTGGCCAACCAGCCATATCCATGCATATAAGTGCTGATGGCATAGGCAACAGATGCTTCTTTACCTGCAGTCTGAAACTCCGTGTAATTGGCTACTCCCGTGAGCACATGGCCAAACAAAATGTATAGAATGGTGCACACAACCAATGAGCCCAAAATGCCAATCGGCATATCCCTTTTCGGGTTTTTGGCTTCCTGGGCTGCGGTGCTAACGGCATCAAAACCAATGAAGGCAAAGAACACAATGGCGGCACCGCCCAGTACGCCACCCCATCCGTGTTTGAAGAATCCATCATGACCAGGCGTTCCTTCCGGTATCATATAGGGCACATGGTTTTCCGGTTTAATGAAATGCCAGCCAAGGGCAATAAACAATATCACAATTGCCACTTTAATGAAAACAATAATAGCGTTTACAACAGCACTTTCCTGTGTTCCTTTAATAAGCAAAAGTGTAAGTGCCAGGAGAATTACCAGGGCAGGTGCATTTACAATTCCGTGGGTAATTGTCACAAGGCTGGCAAGGCTTTCGGGTAATGCTTTATATTGGTCTGGTGTCAGCAACAACACACCATTGCTTACCGACTTTGTTGCTTCGGGCAATGCAGTAGTAATCTGTCCTATGGCGCTTCCTGTGACCTTGTGAAGCGCTTCAAATGGCGAGTGGCACCATTCATAGGGCACTGCGCCTCCCAGTAGTTTGTTCAGGTATTCGCTCCAGGCAATACTCACAGTAGCCGCACCCAATGCATATTCCATAATAAGTGCCCAACCGATAATCCAGGCTACGAGTTCGCCAAGTGTAACATAACTGTATGCATATGCGCTGCCGGCAATGGGAATCATGCTGGCAAATTCAGCATAGCACAAACCTGCAAAGGCACAACCAATGGCTGCTACAACAAATGACAAGGTAACTGCAGGGCCTGCAGCTTCAGCCGAAGCAGCTGCGGTACGAACAAACAAGCCAGCACCAATAATGGCACCTATGCCCAGCGCCACCAGGTTGCCGGCACCCAATGTACGTTTCAATCCTTTTTCAGAATCGGCAGCCTGAGCCAGCAACTGGTCAAGCGGTTTCTTCACAAACAAACTCATAAGCTAACTGGTAGTTTTAAAAATTTCTTGAATGCGGAAAAATAGAGAATAAAGAAATATGAGACGGGAATTATTGCATTGTCCTTCGTAACGGCAGCGCTACATATGTCCCAGTGCTGAATTATAAGCTGTTTCATACAGCCATTCTTCCTGTAACTTTCCGCCCAAGTTTTTCAAGCGCCTTGACAATTTTCCTGTTTACCATATTCCTGCTGTTGATGAGCTGGGTGCTGCTGCGCACCCCATTTTACCGCAAGTCAGGCATTCCATCGGTTTGGCTGCTGGCCATATTCATTCTCAAAATTCTTGCCGGCGGTTTTTACGGCTATTTTTTCACCAAAATGCCCGACTACGCACAGAACGCTGATACCTGGCGCATTCATTTTGCAGGCATCGAAGAAAACAAATGGCTGCTGCGCGACCCCATTGGGTTTGCTGCCGACTTGGTGAACAACCGCTATACAAACGACACAGGAATACTGGGAACGCAAAACAGTTTGCTCAACGATCTGAAGGATGTGTTGATGGTAAAACTTGCCGCCGTGCTCGACCTTTTCAGTGGTGGCCGCTATTATGTGAACCTTATTTTCTTTGAATACCTCACGTTGTTCGGGCAGGTCGCATTGGGCATTGCCTGGGCAAAAATTTTCAAAATGAGCACGGCCAATTGGTTGGTACCATTGGTTTGCCTTTGGCCGTCTGTGCTGTTTTGGGGCAGTGGCTTCCACCGCGACGGACTATTACTTCATGCCACTGGATGGATAGCAGCATCGGTGTATTTCTTCCACTCATCCAATAAAAAATTCTGGCTCCTGGCCGGCATTTTCATTCACCTGTTGTTGGTATTTATGTTGCGCAATTATGCTGTGGTAATGCTAGCAGCAGGTTTCGCTGCAGGATTCATTTATAAGCAATGGCCTAAAAAAAGGAAAATATTGATGCCAGCTTTTGCTGCAGCAGCTGCCATTCTTTTCATAGGGTCGGGGCATTGGTTTGCGGGCCCCGATTTGCTGCAGGCAATTAGCCATCGCAGGGATGAGTTCCTTACTTTGAAAGGCGCATCGCTCATCACAACCGAACATCTTCAGCCAACGCCGCAAGGCTTCCTTCTTCTTTTGCCACAATCGTTGCAGCATGCTTTGCTGCGGCCATGGATTTGGGAGGCCAACAAACTCACCTATTTTCCAGCAGCCATCGAAAACTGTTTATTCATTTTGCTGTCCGCAATGTGCATCATCAAGGTTGCAAAAAAACAATGGCAACCTATGCAGCCATTTGAAATAGCAGCCATAGTAATTGCCATTGGTTTCATTTTGATAATTGGGTATACCGTGCCTTTCCTCACAGCCATTGTGCGTTACAAAAGTTTGATGTGGCCATTCCTGTTGCCCGTGCTGGCCTACCATTCAGGATTGCTGCAACACTTTTGCATCATCAAAAAAGAATGAAGTGTAGCAACAGATTGCGCCATTTGTAAACATTTCAAATAAGCGATCTGAAGAGCCATTCACAGCGCTAAAAATGTTTCACCTAATTTTATTGCATTCAATCAACAACAAACGAAATGACTGTTTCTGAAATAAAAACTTACCTGCATCAGCACCAACCCGGCAAAGTGAAATTTGCGTTTGCAGACATTGATGGTGTACTGCGGGGCAAAGTGATCTCTGCAGAAAAAATGCTTGACGTGCTGGATTATGGTGCAGGATTTTGCGATGTGATATTTGGCTGGGACAGTAGCGATGCTTTGTACAATTCAGGTAACACACTCACAGGCTGGCACACCGGTTTCCCCGACCGTACCTGCCATCTGGACCTAAGCACCTTTCGTACCATTCCGTGGCAGCACCATCTTCCGTTTTTCCTGGCAGACTTCAGCCAGGAACCCGGAACCGCTGATGCGGCCTGCTCCCGCAGCTTGCTGAAACGGGTAGTAGCCAGCGCGGATGAAATGGGATTTGTGGCAAGGTTTGCACAGGAATTTGAATGGTTCAATTTCGATGAAACCCCCACCTCGCTTTCCGATAAAAATTACCAGCAGCCAAGGCCCATTTCGCCCGGCATGTTTGGATACTCCAGTCTTCGTCCTTCGCAGTTTTCTGATTTCTACTACGACCTGTTTGACCAACTCACTGCTTTTGGAGTGCCCATTGAAGGATTGCATACTGAAACAGGACCCGGTGTGTATGAAGCAGCCATTCATCATGACACTACAGTTGCAGCAGCCGACAAGGCAACATTGTTCAAAATGGCGGTGAAAGAAATTGCATCGCTGCATGGCATTACCGCATCCTTCATGGCCAAGTGGAATAAAGACCTGCCAGGCTGCAGCGGCCACATTCACCAGAGCCTTTGGAACAAAGACGAAACACAAAATCTCTTTTATGAGGATGGGGCTGAAAACAAGATGAGCCTGCTAATGAAGCAATATGTTGCAGGACAATTGTTTTGCCTGCCTCATCTTTTGCCAATGTATGCACCCACCATCAACAGCTACAAAAGGTTGGTAGAAGGGGCGTGGGCTCCTACCACCATCACATGGGGAATTGACAACCGTACCACAGCAGTACGTGTGATTAACCCATACGAAAAAGCCATGCGGGTAGAAATGCGTGTACCGGGTTCAGATACCAATCCCTACCTCGCTTTTGCAGCATCGCTTGCCTCGGGCTTGTATGGCATAAGGCATCAACTTTCGCTTACCATTCCTGAAACAATTGGCAATGGCTATGCTGTCAAAGAAAATGGTGTAATTCCTTCAAACCTTTACGAAGCAACTGTTGCCATGCAACATTCAGCCATTGCAGAAGAATTGTTTGGAGCACCATTTGTTCAGCATTTTGCAGAAACAAGGATGCACGAATGGAAACAGTTTGCCGCGCAAGTAACCGATTGGGAAATACGCCGGTATTTTGAAATCATCTGATTTGATTTTCTTACAGAAATGTAATTCTCACGAAATAAGACTCGCCTTCTTTCAATATGGGCAACACTATAGACCACAAATTAATTATACACGAAGCCTGGAAAGGTTATGACCCTTCGCGGAAAATAGCCACCATCGAAGATTTAAGTGTACACGTAAGCACCAACAGTGTTTTCAAAATCACATTTACTGATGGCGACTACATTATTGCCAAGCTTTCTACATACGGGAAATTTGAATTCTTCAGGGAAGACCACAGAATCATTCAAACGCTCAGCAACAACCTGCTTTATCCGTTTGAAAATCTGCTGGCCAAATCTCTGCTAAAAAACAACCGCGTTTACATCTACCGGCATAAGCGTGCAAAGCTGGATGTATGGGTTGTTTTTTACAACCCTACCCGTGTGATGGAACGCCTTCCACGCAGGCTTGATGATGTGCACATTAAGAGCCTCGGCAGGCAAATGGCCAAGTTTCACCTTGCATGCACCCGCATAAAAAATGTTATTCCAAAATCGGGCAAAACACTGCGAACGGACATCAATGCATTGTTGGACATGATGGATGCCAATCCGAAAAAATTTGGCACCCGAATGCATGCCGACCTCATTAAATACCACTGTGAACAATTCTTAAAAAACAGGCTGAAATGCAACGTGGGCACTTTTGAATTAATACCTGTTTTCATTGATTGGAACATTGGCAATTTTTCAGTGATCAACAAGCATGAGTTGTTTAGCCGATGGGATTACGATTGGTTCAGGATTAGCTACCGCATGCTCGATTTCTATTTCTTCAGCCGGGTGGTGAGCAGCGTTGGTGACAGGACAGTATTCAGTTATGTAATTGATACTATGATGGAACCAAGGTTCATGATGTTTCTAACGGAATATCACAAAGTGTTTCCGCTCAAGGCTGATGAAATAAGATTTATGCGTGAAGCCTACCGCTTTTTCATTTTGAATTATGTTGTCAAAGACGGGAATTACTTTTTCAATGAACAATATTCAAAAAAACTCAGGGCTGAAGCTTTTGAAACTTACCTGCCTTCGGTTGACCGAGATTTTGACCCGGAGAAGATAATCCGTCATTTGAAAATTAAGGAAGCATAACTATCAAATAACCTGCCATGATGCACCACGCACATTTTCGCTCGACCATCGACAAATACAATATCATCTTTTTCGATGCGTATGGTGTAATCAAAAACTACCAGGGTCTTGTACCCGGTATCGAAAAAACCTTCCACCTTTTGCAGGAGGAGGGCAAGGAGTATTACATCATTACCAACGATGCAAGCCGCAGTCCGGAACACCTGGCAGGTACCTACCATCGACTTGGGCTCACTTCCATACTTTCCGACCACATCATTTCATCGGGAATGCTGGCGAAGGAATTCCTGGATCTGAAAGTGAATGACGGCATTGTGGCCTACCTCGGTACGGCCAATTCAGCACACTACATTGAAAGCAGCGGATTGCATACCATGCCTATTTCCGAATTGTCGGAAGGAAATATTGACAAAGTAAATGCACTGGTGCTGCTGGATGACGAAGGCTTTGACTGGTTCTCCGATTTGAACAAGGCTGTTAACCTACTCAGGCGAAGAACAATTCCGGCTATTGTAGCCAATCCAGATGGCTCCTACCCGATCACGCAAAAAGAAGTGGGCATTGCCATCGGCGCCCTGGCATCGATGATTGAACACATTGTTGGCAAGAAATTTATTCAATTTGGCAAACCCGATTCACAGATATTCATGTTTGCCTTTGAGCAACTGCTCAAAAAGGCACCTGTTTCAAAAAAGGAAATCATCATGGTGGGTGATACACTGACCACTGATATTCTGGGAGGAAACAAGTTCGGCCTGGACACCATTTTGGTACTTACGGGTAATACGCAGCCAAAAGATGCCGAAAGCAGGATAGAATCTACAGGCATCGTGCCAACCTACATCTGCGAGTCGGCTGTGGTTTGAAATCGATCCGGACTAGGATGACTTGCTTTTTAAAATGCATTCTAAAATGAAAACTAATTGGCTGATACAATAGATTCACCAGTAGCCAATACTAATAACTTACATTAATGATGTGGCAACAATAATTGTTGATTGACTGCAGCCAAGAATCGATAGTGATTGCGGTTCATAAGAATTCATCACGGCATGGGTTACCTTTTGCCCTAAATCAGATTAAGTAAAACTTGCATGTAAATTATTTTTGGCGATTTCATGAAAAGTTTGAGCGAAGTGTCGAAATTTTTCCAAAAATTTTCCTTGAAGAATAATTTTGAACAGTTTTGCCTAATCTTGCATCCGAAAATTGCCTTTAACAACTAAAAACATCCCAGCATTATGGCAGCAAAGCTTGAGTACATCTGGCTCGATGGTTATCAACCCACGCAGAGCCTGCGCAGCAAAACGAAAATTGAAAAGGACTTTTCGGGCAAATTGGAAGATTGCCCTATTTGGAGTTTCGATGGTTCATCAACAGAGCAAGCCCCTGGCGGGTCTTCAGATTGCCTGTTGAAACCAGTTTACATTATCCCCGACCCACAGCGTAAGAATGCATACCTCGTTATGTGCGAAGTACTCAATGCAGATGGTACCCCACATGAAAGCAACGGCCGTGCACATATTGATGATGATGACAATGATTTCTGGTTTGGATTTGAGCAGGAATATTTCCTGTGGGATCCTTCTACCAGCAAGCCGTTAGGATTCCCGTCCAATGGCTTCCCCCGTCCTCAAGGCCCCTACTATTGCTCAGTTGGCGCCTACAATGCGTTTGGCCGCGAAATCGTGGAAGAACATCTTGATGTTTGCCTGGAAGCCGGCCTGAATGTTGAAGGCATCAATGCCGAAGTAGCAGCCGGACAATGGGAATTCCAGATTTTTGCAAAAGGTGCCAAAGAAGCAGGCGACCAGATTTGGCTGGGTCGCTATTTGCTTGAGCGCATCGGCGAAAAATATGGCGTAGCTGTAAACTGGCATTGCAAACCTCTTGGCGCTCTTGACTGGAACGGTAGCGGCATGCATGCCAATTTTAGCAACACACTTCTGCGCACTGCAGGCAGCAAGGAAATTTTCGACAAAGTTTGCGAAGCATTCCGCCCTGTGATAAAAGAGCATATTGAAGTTTATGGCGCCGATAACCACCTGCGTCTTACGGGTAAACACGAAACTGCCAGCATCCATGATTTCAGCTATGGCCTGAGCGACCGCGGTGCTTCCATACGTATTCCTGTAAATGTTCCGAAGTGGGGATGGAAAGGCTATCTCGAAGACCGTCGGCCAAACTCTGCTGCAGATCCTTACAAAGTGGCCGCAAGGATTATCAAAACCGTAAAGGCAGTTACAGTATAAGCTTCGATACTTTCTGACCTCAGCAATAGAAAAAGAAGGCCAATCCAGCATGGATTGGCTTTTTTCATCACTATTTATTTCGGCCTTTTTCGTTTCTTTTGAAAAATCATACAGCCTCAAAATTGGAGTTTATGGAATCATTACGTTTCAAAGCAATGGATAGATTACTCAATCATCCGAAAGAAATCCAGGTAGGACCTTCCCCTAAAATCACCGGCATTTTTGGTGAAAATGTTTTTACACTCGATAAGGCTCGTCAGTACCTATCGGATGAAGCATACAAAAGTCTTGTTGCAAGCATTAATAGCAGCACACGCATAGACAGGGCGATGGGAAACCAGATAGCCAATGGCCTGCGTGCCTGGGCCGAAAGCAAGGGAGTAACGCATTTCACTCACTGGTTTCAGCCCCTCACCGGCACCACTGCTGAGAAACATGATTCATTCTTCACCATCAAAGCAGACGGCACACCTATTGAACAATTTGATGGAGATGCACTCATTCAACAGGAACCGGATGCATCTTCTTTTCCAAGTGGAGGCCTGAGAGCAACCTTTGAAGCAAGAGGTTATACTGCATGGGACCCAACTTCTCCAGCCTTCATCATGGAAATTGGCAATGGGCGCACCCTTTGTATTCCTACCATTTTTGTGAGTTACACCGGCGAAAGCCTGGACAGTAAAACGCCTTTACTTCGGTCGCTCGATGCATTGAACCATGCGGCGGTAAGCGTTTGCTATTATTTCGATCGAAACATCAGCAACGTGAAAGCCACTTTGGGATGGGAACAGGAGTATTTTGTAATAGATGCCGGCCTTGCAAACAGCCGCCCCGATATTGTGCTTACCGGCAGAACTGTTTTTGGACATTCATCGGCCAAAGGGCAACAACTCGAGGACCATTATTTCGGTTCTATTCCTGAAAGGATGTATGCCTTTATGCGTGATTTTGAAGTAGAATCATATAAACTGGGCATACCACTGCGCACAAGACACAACGAAGTTGCCCCTGCACAGTTTGAATGTGCGCCTATTTATGAAGAGGCCAATCTTGCAGTTGATCATAACATTTTGTTGATGGATGTGATGATCCGCGTGGCAAAGCGCCACAACCTGAAAGTGTTGTTACATGAAAAACCTTTCGCAGGCATTAATGGTAGTGGCAAACACAACAACTGGAGCATGAGCACAGATACAGGTGTAAACCTGTTGGCCCCTGGCCGAACGCCAAAGACCAATCTCATGTTCCTTACTTTTTTTGTGAATGTGATTAAGGCGGTTCATGATTATTCCGACCTGTTGCGGGCATCAATCGCCAGCGCAGGCAACGACTATCGGCTTGGTGCAAATGAGGCACCTCCTGCAATTATTTCCATTTTCATTGGGAAGTTTCTTTTTGAAGTGCTTGATGAAGTAAAGGAAAGAGTAGGTGACAACTTTAGCGAGCAGGATGAAATTTTGTTGAAGCTGGATATTCATAAAACCATTCCGGAATTACTGCTCGACAATACAGACCGCAATCGTACTTCACCATTTGCATTCACCGGCAACAAGTTTGAATTCCGGGCAGTGGGCAGCAGCGCCAATTGCGCCAATGCGATGATAGCCCTGAATTCCATTGTGGCAAAAACGCTTTTGAACTTCAAAGCCGAAGTTGACAATTTGATTGACAAAGGCGAAAAGCGTGAAGTGGCCATCATGGAGGTAATTAAGAAATACATTGTCGATTCGGAAAAAGTGTTGTTTGAAGGTGATGGATATAGCGAAGAATGGCATGCCGAGGCGCAGCGCAGAGGTTTACCCAACGTGCCCACCACTCCACTGGCACTGGATGCCTATGTTACTTCAAAATCAAAATCACTGTTTGAAGAGTTGGGAATATTCAACCAAGCCGAACTGGAAGCAAGACACGAAATAATGCTGGAGAGCTATATAAAACATGTGCAGATTGAAGGGCGCATCATGGGCGAATTGTGCACCAGTCACATATTGCCAAGCGCTATCAAATACCAGAATGTGCTCATTGAAAACATCAAGGGACTAAAAGACCTGGGTATGATGGGTGATGCATTTTCCAACCAGGTTCAAATACTCGAAAAAATTTCAAAGCACATTGCATCTATTTCTGAGAATGTAGAAAAAATGATCCAAGCCAGAAAAGTTTGCAATGCGATTACCGATACCCGCACCAAGGCTATTGCCTATTGCACGCAGGTGAAGGAGGCATATTTCGATCAGTTGCGTTATCATGTAGACAAACTGGAGTTACTGGTTGATGATCAATGCTGGCTGCTACCCAAGTACCGCGAGATGTTGTTTTTGAGATAACAGGTATTCTGTATACAAATGCCGGCTGAGAAATTCAGCCGGCATTTTCTATTTTGAAAACATCAATTATGATAGTAACATTTACATCCTTTGATTTACTCCTGCCAATTTAGAATTGGCCAGGTAATTTTTTTCCGGGGCAAACACAAATAGACAGCTACCATTTTTTACCAGGTCAATAATTTGTTTATGCTCTGATAGCGGCACTGCGGGGCATCCCCAACTTCTGCCGACCCGACCTGTGCTTCTTGCCATTTGATCATTTACATATGCTGCACCGTGCATCACAACTGCCCTGTTAAGTGCATTGTCATTAAATCCTTTTTCCTGGCCGATAAGCCTTAGCGAATAACCATTATTGCCTTCGTAAGTGCCTGCTGTTACATAAAACCCCAAACTGCTTTGCAACGATGAAGGCTGGTTTGAAAAATGTGTTGCCATCACATCGCCACTGTTGCGGCCGTGGGCAACATAGGTATGTTTTAATAGTTGATGCTTGTCCATATCAATGATATACAAACGCTTCTCGCCAGATGGCTTGCTCATATCGGCTATTGAAAGAATAGCCTTAGCAATCTGGCCTTTTTCCTTCAACAGAAAAAAACCATGCATTGCAGTATTGAATGTTTCGAATGGAAGCCCTGCCTTTTCAAGCCCGATTTCCTGGTACAAAGATGCTGCAATGCTCGTTTGAGTATTTGCCAAAGCAGAATCACTGCTGGCAGCAAATTCATCATTGCAGAATATTGTGCTTTTTGCATATGCTGTGGCCACCGAACCAACAACTGCAAATACCCCAAGAATCCATAACACACTTTTTCCCTTCATCATTTTCTTAATGGGTTAATACCTAATAAAAAACTAACCCCGTAGTTGAGGTTAGTTTTGGATATTCAAAATTAGGTTGGCCCTTTGCAATAGCTTGTTAAGAGTGTCCGCAGGCTCACTTCAACGAGAAACCTTCAAGGAATTTTGTGTTAAAATCACCCGACCTGAAACGCTCATCCTTCATGAGTTGAAGGTGAAAAGGAATAGTTGTTTTAACACCTTCAATTACATATTCACTCAACGCACGGTACATGGTGTCAATTGCCTCATCGCGGGTGCGGGCTACAGTTATCAATTTGCCAATCATGCTATCGTAGTATGGCGGAATGGTATAGCCTGCATACACATGGCTATCTACCCGAACACCATGGCCGCCAGGTGTATGCAGTACAGTAATCTTTCCCGGACTTGGCCTGAAATCGTTGTAGGGATCTTCTGCATTGATTCTGCACTCAATGGCATGCATGGCCGGCTCGTAGTCACGTCCGCTGATGCGAATGCCGGCGGCAATCTTTATTTGCTCTTTGATCAAATCAAAATTGATAACTTCCTCGGTAACGCAGTGCTCCACCTGGATCCGGGTGTTCATTTCCATGAAATAGAAATTGCGGTGCTTGTCTACAAGAAACTCAACCGTACCTACACCCTCATAACTAATGGCAGCAGCGGCAGCCTTGGCAGCCTCGCCCATAGCCTTGCGAAGGTCAGGTGTAATAAAGGGTGAAGGACTTTCTTCCACCAATTTCTGATGCCTGCGCTGAATTGAACAATCCCTTTCTGAAAGATGGCAAACAGTTCCAAACTGATCGCCTGCTATTTGAATTTCAATGTGGCGTGGCTCTTCCACAAATTTTTCCATGTACACGCCATCATTCTTGAATGCAGCAAGTGCTTCAGCTTTGGCTGTGTTGTAGGCCCTTTCCATCTCGTCATCGGCCCACACCACACGCATGCCTTTTCCACCGCCACCGGCAGTAGCTTTTAAGATAACAGGATAGCCCATTTCATGAGCAAGGCCAATAGCTTCATCAAGGCTCTGCAACAATCCTCCGCTTCCCGGAATAACCGGAACACCCGCCTTGATCATTGTTTCTTTGGCTGTCATTTTATCGCCCATCGATTTTATCTGTTCGGGCGTTGGGCCTATGAACTTGAGACCGTTCTGTGCACATATTTCTGCAAACAGTGCATTCTCGGCAAGGAAACCATAACCAGGATGGATGGCATCTGAATTGGTGATTTCCGCGGCGGCAATCAGCCGAGGCATATTCAGGTAGCTGTCGCTGCTTTGTGGTTTTCCAATACACACAGCTTCATCAGCAAACTTCACATGCAAGGAATCCTTGTCGGCAGTTGAATAAACAGCCACCGTACGTACGCCCATTTCTCGGCAGGTACGAATAATGCGCAATGCGATTTCACCGCGGTTGGCGATAAGTATTTTTTTAAACATGTAAATGCAAATTTGAAAATTTGAAAATTTGAAATTGGATTCAAGCCAATGTGCAGAATTGCAGCAGTATCAATCGTTATACTAACGAGCCTGCTTTAAGAATGTTTCTGGCAACATGTTCCTGGATGTTACCCGGTCTTGATTCCCGAAACTACATGAGGTCAAAACTCATGAATTCTTTCTGCAACAGCTAAGCCCCCTTTTCAAATCTTGTACCTGGTCAAGCCTGTTCAACTAAGAATAATGGCTGGTCGTATTCAACAGGGCTGGCGTCTTCCACCAACACTTTTATGATGCGGCCTTTCACTTCACTTTCAATTTCATTGAAAAGTTTCATGGCCTCCACAATACAAACCACTTTGCCTGGCGCTACCTCGTCACCCACATTTACAAAGGAGGGTTTGTCGGGCGATGGGCTTCTGTAAAATGTACCAATCATGGGGCTTTTGATAGTAACAGTGTTTGCTGCTGCTTTTGCGGGTTCGGCGGCGGCGGGGGCAGTAGTGGGAGCGGTAGTTGCAACGGGTGCGGCTGCGGCAACCGGGGCGTGCAGGTATGCCGGTGCGGC
>JBBIOQ010000085.1:0-18459 GCA_037443285.1 Sphingobacteriales bacterium
CGTTGAACAGTATTTTCCGCAGTTTATGGAATTTTTCTTCAGTGATATCTGCAGCCTTCAAAAACACATCCTTTGCAGCCCGTGAATCCTGCGGAATTCCGTGCAGGTACCTGTTGGTGAGCAGGCCTTGGGCTAGTGGTGAAAAGGGAATGCATCCAACACCATTTTCTTCAAGCAAATCAAGAAGTCCGTTTTCCACCCAACGCACCAGCATAGAATATCTTGGCTGGTGAATAATGCAAGGGGTGCCAAGTTGTTTCAGAATTTCAAATGCACGTTTGGCTTCAGGCACCTGGTAATTTGAAATGCCCACATACAAAGCCTTACCCTGCCGAACTGCAGCATCCAGCGCCATCATGGTTTCTTCCAGCGGCGTTTCAGGATCGGGCCTGTGCGAATAAAAAATGTCAACGTACTCAAGTTGCATTCTCTTCAAACTCTGATCAAGGCTGGACAACAGGTTCTTGCGTGAACCCCACTCGCCATAAGGCCCGGGCCACATGTAATAACCTGCTTTGGAAGAAATGATGAGTTCATCTCTCAGATATCCTCCGAAATCCTTCTTCAGAATTCTTCCGAAATTCTCTTCTGCAGAGCCCGGTTCGGGGCCGTAATTATTTGCAAGGTCGAAATGGGTAATGCCCAAATCAAATGCCCGGCGAATGATGCTTCGGCCGTTTTCAAAATCATCTACAGAGCCGAAATTGTGCCAGAGGCCCAACGAAACTTCAGGAAGCTTGATGCCACTTCGTCCACTGCGGCGGTATCGCATGTTTTTGTAACGGTCCGGATTTGGCGCAAACATTTCATTCAGATTTTAGTTTCAACAAAATAACATCGTGGGTTGCAAGTTCGCATTTAAAATTGCTGCGAGCATCACCAACCTGTAGTTTACTATGAACAATGCGAATGCTAGATGTCGATTTTTCAAATTCAATGCGGATATTTTAAAAACTGTCTGCCTTTGAATGAAAGCCCGTTGGAAGTTCATTGGCTTGCCCTCGACCCGCAATTCATAAATCACAGTGGAATATTACTTTGGGCAAAAAGCTACATTCTTTTTCGACAACAATCCAAACTTTTCAGGTCAACATCTACCTGGCATTTATTTTAACCACAGCCGGCATTAGTTTATCAGCACTTGCATGCAATTCAATTTCGCCAGCCTCACCATTGGATTGAACTATGGCAAGACACATACCGTTAAAAGCCCTTTTTTCCTTTCCCTTCATGGATGTGAGGTCGGTTTGCCAACCATTATCCACACCGGCAATAAATCCAGGCCCCTTCACGTCAAACCGAACCAAGTTAGATGCGTAAGGAATCAGGTTACCATCCTTATCCTCCACCCTTACAGTTACGAAAGACAAAGCTCTGCCATCTGCATCAATCCTTGTTTTATCGGCCTGCAAGACAAGCTTTGCTGGAGCACCCGCCGTGTGGCGTTCATCAGTCATTACCACTTTCCCATTCTTCCTGGCAACTACTTTAATAGAACCGGGTTCAAAAGTGGTGCGCCACATCACATGCAATTCGTCTTCGCTTTTTCTTTTTATTCCAGCCGATTTTCCATTCACAAAAAGTTCCACCTCATCAGCATTGTTGTAATAGGCCCAAACATCTACTGATTGGCCAGGCCTCCAGTTCCAATGCGGGAATAGATGCAGAACAGGCTTGTTGGTCCAAATACTCTGATACAGGTAGTAGGCATCCTTTGGGAAGCCAGCAAGGTCAACAATACCGAAATAAGAACTGCGTGCAGGCCATGCGTAGGGCGTGGGTTCGCCGATATAATCAAATCCAGTCCAGATAAACATGCCGCTGATATGCTGGTGCTTTTCAAAAATCTTCAAGGTCTCCTCATGTGTTGTGCCCCATGGCGTGCTGCAATTCTCATATGCAGAGCAGGTGGTATCCGGGTTGCCGCCAGTGAACACACTATCCCAGCGGTAAGGCCAACGGCGAATGGTATCTGATGGCATATCATAATGCCCTCGTGTTTGCAAGGCGGAAACAGATTCTGTAATAATAAATGGCTTCCTGGACCAACGATAGAATACACTATCCCAATCCTGCTGATGGTAGTTGTAACCTATCAAATCATAGGCGCCCGATTGAAGCAGGTTATTAATCGACCTTGTTTCATTATTTGCAGTAACTGCAGGCCTTGTGGTATCAAGCGTTTTGAGCAGTGCATACAACTCACGCATGATACTGCGACCGGATGTGTCTTTTGTTTCCATCTCCCATTGCTCCATGATTTCGTTGCCGAGGCTCCAAATGAATACGGAAGGATGATTTCTATCCCTTAACACCTGGTCAGACAAATCTTTTCTATGCCATTCATCCCAATACAAATGAAAATCAAATTCAGTTTTGGATTGCTTCCACATGTCAAATGCTTCGTCCATCACTATGAAGCCCATTTTATCGCACAGTTCGAGCAGTTCTGGTGCAGGTGGGTTGTGCGAAGTGCGGATGGCGTTGCAACCCATGGCCTTCAGTATTTCAAGCTGGCGCTCCAAAGCACGGGTGCTGATAGCAGTGCCTAATGCTCCGAGGTCGTGATGCATGCACACACCTCGGATTTTTACGTGATTGTCATTTAGGAAGAAGCCATTATCAACATCAAACCGGAACCATCGCAAGCCAACGGGCGTTTCATATTCATCAACAGTCTTACTGTTGAGCAAAACCGTTGTAACAAGTTTGTACAACTCAGGATGCTCCAGCGACCAGAGCATAGGAGTATTCACTTTCAGCGATTGCGAAATATCGCTGGACGAACCTGCAGCAATTTTCAAGGGCGAACTCAATAAGGCAACTTCTTTCCCTGCATTGTTGTATAAAACTGTTTGCAGCTGTGCTGTTTGTTCCCTTTCAGTTTCATTCACTACAGTTGTCCTAACCTGTATTGTTGCTTCTTGCTTGTTTACTAACGGTGTGGTCACATAAGTTCCCCAATGCCCAACATGAAGCGTATTGCTTATCACCAACCAAACATTTCGGTAAATGCCAGAACCACTATACCAACGTGAATTGGGTTGATGACTGTTGTCAACTTTTACAGCAATTACATTTTGCCCACCATTCGGTTTTAAAAATGCCGTCAGGTCGTATCGGAAGGAAATGTATCCGCTGGGCCTCATGCCCAACGAATGCCCGTTGATGAACACTTCACTATTCATGTACACGCCATCAAAATCGATGAACACTTTTTTCCCTTCTGCTCCTTGTGGCGTTGCAAACGTTTTGCGATACCATCCAAGGCCGCCACGCAACGCGCCCCCGCCATTCCCCGTCGGACTTTCCTTGTCGAATGGCAACTCAATGCTCCAATCGTGAGGCAGGTTTAGTTTCCGCCAACCGCTATCATCAAAGCCTTCAGCATCAGCATTTGCAATGCCGCCCAGGTTGAATTTCCAACCATCGTTGAACGATTTCCTGCCTGCAGAATGCTGCGCCTGTACTTGCGCTGCAAACAGGAAAACGACAAACAAAAAAGTAATGCGTTTCATGACTAACTCTCATTGCCACAGACTTGCGGCAATCAATTTTATAAGTGAACACTGAGTTGCTTTCCAGAATACTTCAAAACTTTGTCCGGCTTACTATCGAAGTTCATCCCGGATTTATGATTCTTATCAATAACAATAATGTTGAACGTGCGTTTGCTCAACATTCCTTCGAATTGTCCCTTTCTTTCGGCTATTGAGAGTGTTTTCAGTGCTTCACTCCAGGTGAATTTTATTTCTGTAAATGCGCCCCTTTCATAATTATAATTCAGGCCTTCATCTTCATACAAGGTAAAAGTTGCATCCTTACCTGCATACACAAATAAGGTGATTGGATCTGCTGGCTTTTCAGCCGTGTATTGCAATGCAGGGCCTGCGGGAATGATAGAGCCTTCCTTCACAAAAACGGGCATTCTTTCATAGGGGGCATCAGCCTCAATGGCCTTGCCACCTTCAAAAAATTTGCCACTGTACAAATCGTACCAGCCCTGCCCTGCAGGCAAATAAACAATGCGTGAAGTGGCTTTGTAATTGTACACAGGATTAACAAGCAGGGAAGTACCAAACATAAACTGGTCGTTGATGTTGATTACATTTTTATCACTTTCAAAATCCATGACCAATCCCCGCATGATAGTGTAGTCATGATGATAAGCATTGCCAGCAAGTGAATAGATGTAAGGCATCAGGCGATAGCGGAGTTGGTTGTAGTACAACATGCTTTTGTACGCAGGATGATTTTCAGGCGCCGTATTAAATATTTCGCGGAAAGGAAACTGACCATGAACCCTGAACAATGGTGCAAAAGCGCCAAACTGGTACCAGCGCGTTTGCAGTTCACGCCATTCGTCAAGGTCATCCGCGTTGGGTTGATAGTATCTTGGTTCCACCGCAAAACCGCCGATATCCATAGTCCAATATGGCAAGCCCGAGATTGAAAAATTCATACCGGCGCTTATCTGCGTTTTCATGTCTTCCCAACGTGACGCAATATCGCCACTCCAAATACTTGCCGCATATCGTTGCGAACCTGCAAAAGCTGAGCGGGTAAGCAGGAAGACACGTTTGTTTGAATCTGCACTGCGTTGCCCTTCATAGATTCCCTTTGCATTTTGCAAAGGATACGCATTCATAAATTCAGCAGCAGCACCCAATGCAGTAGGCGTCATTTGCAGCTTCCTGTGCTGGGGTGAAACATTTGACAGAATATCCGGCTCACTTGCATCCATCCACCAGGCATCAATACCTTTCGCATAAAGCTTGTTGTGAATGAGGTTCCAGAAACCCTTGCGAGCCTCCGCATTGAATGCATCATAAAATGTGGAAACATACCCCTTTGCAATCCAGTCGCGCTGGCCATCGGCAATGTTGCGTTTGTACAACCATCCGTTTGCGTCAAACTTTTTATACGCATCTATGCCTTCATAAAATTTTGGCCACACAGATATCATAAAATGTGTGTTGTATTGGTTGTGCAATACTTTGATCATGCTATCGGGCCTCGGAAATCGTGATGCGTCGAATTCCTGGCTTCCCCAATCATTTTCCTTCCAGTAACTCCAGTCAAGCACAATATTGTCGAGCGGAATTTTCCTTTTCCTGAACTCAGCGACAGTGTTCAGAATTTCATCCTGCGTTTTGTATCGTTCGCGGCTTTGCCAAAATCCTAAGGCCCATTTCGGCACAATGGTTGCCTTTCCGGTGAGCTGCCGATAACCGCTGATTACCTCATCTATATTTGCACCATAAACAAAGTAGTAATCGATGCAGTGGCCGGCTTCTGAGTAAAAACTGTAACTGTTCGCATCTTCTGCCGGTATTGGCGGCAAGGCGTTCACCGTCATGTACGATTCTCCACCATCAGGTGTCCATTCAATTTTCACTGCTAGCTTCTTTCCCTTTTCCATCTCTTGCTCAACAAGGCCAAATCCCGGGTTCCAGGCTTGTCGCCACTTGTTCAGCACTAACTTATCGTTTATCCATACTTTCAAATACCCCGCATAGGTAAACCTGAGCTTATGCACGCCTGCATCGTTGCTGGCAATGCTTCCCTGCCAAGTAATCATTCCCTTTTCCATATTGAAGGCAGATGGCAACTTCAGCTTTGTATCATTTACATAGGAATAGGCAATCTCTGATTCAGCTTTTTCAAATGCAATTTCGCGTGGCCTGGTGCGGTCGTTGGCGTAGGATGCTGTGAGCCAGCCATGGTTGCCGTTTTTGTCGAACAACTGCAGTGCAGAAAGCGGCTGAAATGGTCTTGCATCGCCAACTCTACTGTAGGAATAGTTATCCCAAAGCAATCCGTAGTTCTTGTTTGAAACCAAAAATGGAACAGCTACTTCAGTGTTGTTCTGAAAAAACACCACCTGCTTTCCTTTGTAATTCCATGCATCTTCCTGGTGCTGGCCCAAACCATAGTATGCATCACCGGCATCGGTATCAAATGTTTGTTGAACTGTATACAAGGGTTCACCGTCGAAAACTGCAGGTTCAATTATTCTTCCGCTTACCTGGCGCTCCGTAAGAATTTTTTTCCCGCTGCTGTCAGCAAATGAAACAGCTCCTGAGTTTTTATTAACCATGGCCTTTACACTCTTCGTACTGAGTATCACCATTTCACTCTCTTCCTTCACCTGGAAAGCCGCACCTGAATGCTTTGCAATGACTATTAAACTATTTCTTTCAGGAATGTTTGTATTAGGTGAAGCAGCAATTCGAATGATATTATCACTCATCACCGTTAACTGTACCACTTTTGCATTGCCAGCAAAAGCTGGGTTGGGAAAAACCGCTACCCCATCACTTAACAATGTGTAGGTTGCCTGTTGTGCATTAGCACTCAACAGCCCTGCCAACACAAAAATTGCCGCCCCAAAACATTTTTTAAGGCAGCAATTGAAATAATATCTCTTCATTTTTCATGATTTTATTGCACGATGCCCAGCGCTTTCATCATTTCAGCTGCTACCAGTTGATTGCCTGCATCATTCAGGTGCACTCTATCTGTAGTGAGCACTCCCGATTCTTTGTCGGCGCTGTTGTTTTCTTCTTCATAACTTATAAATGATTTCCTCAAATCAACCAACTTGCATTGGTAGCTGGCTGCAAGTTTGCGAACAACATCTGAATAGGCATTCAGGTCGGCATCCTGCGCATTTGCATTGTTTTTCTTTTCGCCAATAACAGATGGTGTGCACAGTACAAGTTGTGCACCCTGCGCCTGCAACTTTTTAATGATGGCGACATAAAATTTTTCATACTTATCAATATCGGTACCGGTGCCTGACGTTTTGTGCCACACGTCGTTGATACCGATATAAATAAAAACCATGTCGGGCTTCTTTGACATCACATCATCTTCAAGACGCAGGTACAAATCATACACCTTGTTTCCGCCAACGCCTGCACCTAACAGTTCATACTGATCTGCAACGCCTTTGTCATTCAGTGTTTGTTGTATGCGGTCGATGTAGCCTCCCTTGTTCACTCCCATTTGTGTGATAGAATCACCAAAAAACAAGATGCGTTTTTTCTGAAAAGGAGTCATGGAAAACAGAAGTAATGAAGATGCAAGAAGAATGACGATTTTCATGCGGGGTAATTTATTTCTTTTCAATAGCCATAAACACAGATGACCTTGCCGGCACCTGGACACGAATGCCACCAGATGTTTGTGCTCCGTATGCAGGAATGGTTTGATAATTAGCAGGCCCGCCTGAAGCGTAGCTCGTAGCAACGCCATTTATAAGAGTCTTGCGTGAAAATTCGCCGTTGTCTGTACCACCGGTCAGCGTGTACCAAAGAAACCTGCTGCCCATGCTAAAGTTTTGAATTTTCACTTCCACGCTTTTTGCATCGGAAGACTTATTGACAAGTACCACGCCCATTTCGCCCGATGTAAAAGAAGATGCATAACAAACAACATCGGTAAATGATGAAGTGGAAGACACAAGCCTGTCGCCCATGAACCGCTGCATAAAATACAAATGATAAAATGCAGGACGAGCATTCCATTTTGGAACGCCATCCGTTTCATCGCCATTGTTGAACATGCCATGGTCGTCGCCATCGCTCCAGCCATTCGCCAGGTCCCAGCGTGCAGTTAACCCGAAATTATTTTTCAACGACTCACCAACCACCATCAGCGCATGAAGACCATTGATGTGCGATACAGCTTGCTTGCTGCCCACTGCAGAAATATTGTATTCATCCAGCACAATGGGCTTCATGGTTACACCACCCGAAGTGATAGATTGATTGACGTAATCACTCATTGTTTTTGTAACTGTTTCGGGCGATGCGAGAATTTCGGCCGCACCTGAATTGGTTTGGTATGCGGTGTAGTAATTATGCACCACATAGAAATCGGGAATAGAGGCTGCGCCAGCGTACAAACCAGTATTCCAATTCTTAGCCGTTGTTGTCCACCATCCCTGCGGCGCTGATTCGGAAAGCACAGCACCGATATAAATAGTTGTGCCCACTTCTGCAGCAGCCTTGCGCATGGAATCGGCAAACACTTTGAAGTGCTGGCCATACAACAGCCCGCTTGCATATTCAGGTTGTCCGTCTTTGTTATCTGACTGTTTGATACGATAGCCTGCTTCCCAATCGCCAAAATTTTCATTGCCTACCTCCCAGTACTTTGTTCGCCCTTTGTCGTAACGCACCCAATCGGCAGCAAGGTGCGCAGCTGCAGCCACCGGATTGGCACCAGTGCCATAACGTGCATAGCCATAATTCACCGTTATCAAGCCCCTGTTGCCTGTTTGCTGTAGCATGCTGTAATAATTGTCTACACTGAGCGTCCAGCTTGCAGTATTTTTTCCATACAAAAACCAGCAGCTGAACTTGTGCCCGCCGCATCCAGCAACTGTGCAGGTGCATCGGCAGGAGGTACATTGGGTTGAGCATTCCAGAAAAACACATCGCTTATGCTGCCACCCGGAAAACGAATAATATTTGGTTTCAGGTTAGTGAGACTTTCCATCAAAGAAGTTTCTGTAACCATTTGCGACATCCAGATGTTTGCATTGTTGCCGTAAATGGATGATGGAATTTTTGTGAGCACATTGCTGCGATCAATAGTAACCGTTACACCCGATGCTGCGGGAGCAGTAGTATTGGTATAGGAAGATGGCTGCACAAATGTTTTAGCCTGCCAATCATCGAGGAAGAAACCGATGGTTTTTGCAATGGGCGGGTCCACCTGTGGCTTAATGGTTACCGTTGTATCTCCACCGCCACCACTCCCACCATCAACATGCTTGTGACAACCCAACAGGGCACCCAAAAGCATGATCCAAAATACCCATGCATACATCCTCATTTCCTGCATTTTTTCTTAGCCAAATCAATTAGGCAAAACAGTTACACAAATTTTTTTAGTTGTTGCCGGCTGCCTGTTTCATCAATCCCTTGGAAGGCAAAAACTCATTGTTTTTTTCGATAATCGCTTCAACAGTGCCAACAGTAGCAGCAGAACTGAAACCATCGGCTGGCGTGTGCATCACATAATCCAGCAAGCGTTCGATGGATGAAGTAGCCACATGCATCCGTGTATCTGACGATGCGTAATAAATGAAAACAGTTCCGTCCTCATCAGCTATCCATCCATTGCTAAACAGTACGTTGGAAACATCGCCAATTCTTTCATCGCCTTCGGGTGCCATAAAATATCCGCCCGGCTTGTAAATCACTTTTGTGAGGTCGTGCAAATCGGTCATAAACAAGTACAATACATAACGAAGACCGGCGGCAGTATTGCGTACACCATGTGCCAGGTGCAACCAGCCAAATTCTGTTTTGATGGGTGCAGGGCCAAGTCCGTTTTTCATTTCATATACTGTATGATAAACCCTTTGGTCAATGACCACTTCTCTTTCCACAACTGCCCTTTCAATGTTTGCGCACAATCCAAAGCCAATGCCTCCGCCTTTGCCGGCATCAATAAATGAATCCTGCGGCCTTGTATACAATGCATATTTTCCATCCACGAACTCAGGGTGAAGCACAACATTTCTCTGCTGAGGTGATGGAGTTTTCAAATCCTGTAATCGTTCCCAATGTAAAAGGTCCTTGGTACGTGCAATGCCGCATTGCGCCACTGCCGATGATTGATCGGAAGGCAGTGCATTCGGGTTTTTCCTTTCGGTGCAAAACAAACCATACAGCCAGCCGTCTTCATGCATCACGAGCCGCATATCATAAATATTTGTTTCCGGCACAGCAGTTTCGGGCATGGTTATAGGCCTGTTCCAAAAGCTGAAGTTGTCGATGCCATTCGGACTTTCAGCAATAGCAAAAAATGATTTACGGTTAAGCGCTTCCACCCTTGCCACCAGCAAATACTTTCCTTTCCATTTGATGGCACCTGCATTGAATACTGCATTGATGCCAAACCTTTCCATCAGGTTAGGATTGGTAGATTCATTAAAATCATAACGCCATGAAAGCGGCACATGCTTTGCTGTAAGTACAGGATTTTCATACCTGTCGTACACACCATTTCCCACTGCACATTTATTGTTCGGCAGATGTATGAGTTGATTATAATCGTCTTCCAGTAGCGCCATTCGATCATAAAATCTTTTGTTCATATAAGGCATTTTAGGAATTCAATTTTCAAGTTTGTTCCACCATGTTTTTTTCAGGATAACAATTATCAGGGCCAGGATTGCCGCTGTAATGAGCAGCGGCACCTTCAGCCACAAAACGAGGTACATGGGCAGGATAGTGAGGCACAACTGCCCGATGATACCGAGAAAGACATTGAACATGTCGAGTTTGAAACGCTTGTTTGGTTCGAACAAGGGGTCACGGGCCATTACGTCTTTGCGAATGGGCTCCCAAAAACCCCATGGTTTCACGTGCCTGTAGAATTCAACCAGCGTTTCATGATTAGTGGGCAGCGCTGCATAGGTGCCAATGAAACATGCTGCAACAGAAAGAACAAATAATACAGGCCACCAAAACAAAGGCAATGTTTGCGTAATGTATCCCGCACTGTGTGCCCAATCAATAACATAAGGCATGCACAAAGCACCAATGACACCTGCAGCCATTCCCCAGAAAAAACCGTTGGCATTGAAGCGCCACCAATACCATTTCAACACATTGGCAGCCACATAACCTCCATACAATCCGCCAACAATCCATTGAAGTATTTCGTTCACATCTTTGGCCAGAAATCCAAAGAAGATACCCACTGCTACTACTACAAGGCCCACGAGGTAATTCATTGAAATTATCTTTCGTGTGCTTGCTGTAGGATTTACATATTTCAGGTAAATATCGTTTACAATGTATGCCTGTGCAGCATTGAGTGTGCCGGAAAATGTGCCCATGAAAGCACCGAGCAAACCAGTAAGCACCAGACCTAGCACACCGGTAGGCAGAAAGCCGTTAATGGCAGCAGGTAGTATTCTCTCGAAGTCAGTTCCATCAGCGCCCTGAAGATTCATTTGATTGTAGTACAGCAAGGCGAGCACCGTAAGGCCGATAATGAGTGAATACCTTACCGGTAATAAAATGATAGAAACAAAGCCACTCATTTTTGAAGCTTCTTTTGGCGACCGGGTAGAAAGTACTTTCTGCATGTCGTAGTTGGGTGCGGGGCCCGCAAGACTTGCAAACACACCTTTAAACAGCATCATCATGAAGAAGAATCCAAATACACTGTAGCCATCACTGGCAATCTTCCTGTTTGCATCGGCTACAATGTTGGTCCAGTCAAGTTTGAGATTCCAGCTAAAAAACGGGCTCTTCCAGCCGCGAGGAACCATTAACGAATGACCGTTTAAATGCATTACTGCAATCAGCGCAACTGATATGCAGGCTATAGTCATAATAATGTACTTAATGAAATCGCCAAGAACAATACTGTGCATTCCTCCGAGTATGGAGTAGAACATGGCAAAAAGCGTAAATACAATTCCATAGAAGTGTGCCACAAACCGTGGCGCTACGGTGAAAGGAACATAGTCCTTCACATTATTCCAGGGAACAAATATTTCTATGAATTTGCCAAGCCCCACAAAACCATAGGCAAGAAAACCAAGACAACTAAGCAGTGCAAATGCAACCACTACATTGTGCGAACCTTTCACTCCTATGCCGCTGTTGCCAAACCTTGTTGCAAGCCATTCAGCACCGGTAGTGGCATTGGATCTGCGAAGCCATTTTGATAGGAACATCATCATGAACACCTGGTTGAAAACCGGCCATAGCCAGGGAATCCAGATACTTTTCATGCCGTAGACAAAGCAGAGCGAAACCATCCACATAGTGCCGCTGATATCAAACATATCCGATGCATCGCTGAGGCCCAATAGATACCATGGCAAACTTTTACCACCCATCAGGTAGCTTTCCTTGTTCTGTCTTGCTTTTTTACGCAACACCCAACCAATGACAACCATTGAAATGAGATAAAGCAGGACAATCAGTATGTCGGGAAGTTTCAGTTTCACTTATGATAAATGTTTGTAGAATAATTATTGGTTCAACAGGTTGGCAACACAATAAAGCCGCAAACAAAATTGAACATGTTGGCCGGGTCTAATGTCTTTCAAAAAATCCTGATTCAATGTCAGTTTTGTGCATTGAACCAGGATTTTATAAACCACACTGCATTTCAATTCAACGCTGGCTGATTTATTGCCGCTTATTTTACAAACATGATATTGTCGAAATACAAGGTCTTGCCATCATCAAAAATCTGGAAAGTAACATTGTCCACATTGGTAACACCGGGATATGCTATTGCCAGTTCATACCTGAAGTAAGTCCATTTTTTTGCTGGCACGGTTATCACTTTCTGGTTGCCCCAGTTCAGCCAAAACTGAACATTTTTGTCTACATCGGCACCTTTTACCCAGAAGGCAAAATACTTGTATCCGGTGAGATTTATAGCACCACCACCGAGTTGCATGCCACCCCATGTACCAGCGGGGTCATATGCCGCTTTCAATCCTTTTGTTCCTGTAATGAGGGCTTCATTTGAAGCATCAAAGGTTCCTCCCCAACTCCAACTTTGAAAACCGTTGTCAAGCTGATCCGAAAATACAGTAGCAGCTTTGCTCACATTTACAAATTCCTGCGTAGTAACCCTCGATCCGGTTGCGTTGGTAATCTTTAGGAAACCCCTATTGACATTGGAAGCAGGCATTTTGATCACAAGTTGTTTACGTGTTTTTGAAACAATGGTTGCCGCATCGGTAGTGCCATCTATTACTACACTTGTTACATCATCAAGATTGCTACCGTCCAGTGTTACTTGCGTTCCCGCCACAAAATCAGTGGGGAAGGCACTGGTAACACCTGGGTAGGCCAAAACTTTAAACGGAACAGAAAGTGTTTTGCCTTCGCTGTTGGTGAATATCACATTCTGCGGGCCACCAAACGCAGTATCAGGCACTCTGAATATCAGGTTTTGCTCTGTGTTGAGCGTAGGTGTAAAGCTGGCCGGAACATTGTTTTTGTCAAATACAACAGTGCGGATTTGACCAAGGCCTGTGCCTGTGAGTGTTATCACTTCGCCACCGGCTGCTTCAGCTGGTGCAATAGTGCCGGACGACATGTCGCCGGCATTCATTTGCGGGCTGCCATCGGTTTCCTTCTCACAGGAAACACCCACAACGGAAACCGCAAGCAGCAGCCAAAACAAGCGAATCAATTTATTAATATATACGTTTTTCATAAATGCTTTTTTAGAGATTGCCTGAATTATTTATAGTATGCAACAGGAGGTTCGGCCAACGCAGGATCCTGTATTACTTCACCTGCAGGAATTGGCAGGTACATGTAGTTTTCGCTAAACTTCACATACAACGGGCTTTCGGCAGTGCCCCTGTTTTGTGCCTCAATAATTTGTTTTGCTTTTGTGTAGCCCTGCCTTTGAATATCGAACCAATAGTCACCTTCGAAAGCAAATTCAACACGCCTTTCTTTCATGATGTCATCAAGGGTGAGCGATGTTTTCGGAATGAGTCCGGCACGTTGTCTTACTTTGTTGAAGGCCGAAAGAGCACTTGCATCGGTGGTTGAAGCACTGCTGCCCAGCACCGCTTCTGCATAAATGAGCAGTATGTCGGAATAACGAAGCATCATTGTGTTAATGCCTGTATTCATTCCCAATACAGCCTCACCGCCAAAACCAGAACCAGGCCCTACAACATACTTCGCAATATTGCTGCGAGTTGCATTCTTCTGACCGCCATCGGTTGTTGGCTGCAGTGTATCGTATTTGTAACCATTTGCCATGAATGCATTGTATGCTGCATTGCCATTTTTGGGTTTCCATGAGGGGTAACTCCATCCTTGTTCCATCATAGAACCCTTCCTGCGTGTATCACCCGATTCAAAGGCATTGCGAACATCAATGCTTGGTATGTACAACTCCCACATGTTGGATTCAGATGTTTGCAGATTAGCTGGTCCACGGTCGGGATTTTTCTGATTACCAGAACCCCAGGGGTTGCCGGTAAGTTGGTGTTGTATTGAAAACAATGATTCGATGTTGTTGTTATTTGAACTCGAATTAAACATGGCTCCATAGTTGGCAAACAAATCGTACTTGCCAGAGTTGATCACTTCGAGTGCTTTCATTTTGGCAGTATCATAAACTTTGCGGTATAGATACAATTTCGCCATCATGCCCTTTGCAGAATATTTTGTGAGACGACCGGCTTGCGGATCCGTTTCTGGCAAACCAGCTTCTGCTTTCTTCAATTCTTCCAAAGCAAACCTCAGCACATCGTTTTTGTAGTAACGGGGTATCCTGAAATCACCGGAGAGAATGGTACCGCCCGGGTCGTTTACAATGGGAGCATCTCCCCAAATGCGGGCAATATAGAAATACACGGTGCCTTTAAAGAAATGACATTCGGCAATAGCAGGGTCAAGAAACGAGGCATCGCCGCCATTTGCTTTTTTCAATTCAAGCGCATTGATGTATTCACTGGCCCATCCGCCAATTTTGTAAAACACTTTCCATGCATCTGCTATGCGAACGGAAGTAGCAGCGTATGAGAAATTAAGAAATGGAGGGTCATCATTGCCCCCGGTATATTCATTGCCGGCCATTACATCGCCAATGGCATCCATGGCACGGTTTTCATAGCCTGCCCAAGGCAGACCATAGAGCGTACTTGTAAGACCCCTGGCTTGTTCGGCAGTGTTGTAGTAGTTATCGAGTGTTGTGGCATCAAGTGAAGGCCTCACAGTGAAAGACTTTTTGCATGCTGCCAGCACCAACACCGCAAACACAATTGCTGATATTCTGATAATGTTTTTCATAACACAATTCGTTTAGTTTTTCTGACAGGATTACAATTCAACATTGACACCGATAGTATAGGTACGGGGATTAGGATAGTGCCCTGCATCTACATTCTGCAATCGAATGTTGTTGTTGTATGCACCAATTTCTGGATCGTAACCACTGTACTTCGAGAAAACATACAGGTTCTGGAACGATGCATATACTCGCAGGTTTGACATATGTGCTTTGTTGAGCATCCTTGCCGGAAGCCTGTAACCGAATGTGAGGTTTTGTACTCGCAGGAAGGAACCATCCTCTACATACCTGTCGGAAATGTAAACGTTGTTCACGTTGGTATTGGTAAACCTGGGCAATGAACCATTGGTGTTGATTTCAGTATACCTGTCCATTACCGTTGTCAACTGGTTGTAATAGGCGTTGTCCATTTTTTCTAACTGCCAGCGCAGGAAGTTGAAAATTTTGGCACCGTAGCTTGCATTCAGGAATAACGATGCATCGAAATTTTTGTACGTGAAATTGTTGGTCAACCCTGCTGTGAATTTGGGCAGCGGACTTCCAATAAAGGTGATATCGCTGGCATCAATAATACCATCGGGTTTGCTGCTTGGGCCACTTACATCTTTGAAGCGAACATCGCCCAACCATGTATGCGTTTGGTCTACTGTGTAGCCAAACTGTGGCATACTCTTCTGCAAGTCTTCCTGAGTACGGAATAAGCCATCTGTTTTCAATCCGAAGAATGAACCCACGGCATAACCGGGTTGAGTTAATGAAATAGTATAGTTGTCGTAATAAACCTTTCCTGTAAGCGCAGCTGTAGAAGCAGCCAGGTTGTCGAGTTTGTTTCTAAACTGAGAATAAATCAGGTTTGTTTTCCAGGTAAAATTTTTGTTAGTGATGTTGTTGGTATTGATGGTGAGATCAAAACCAGTGTTCGACATCTGTCCCACATTAATTACAGGTCCTTTCAGATCATCCCATTGGTCGCCAACACCAATGAGGCGCGGGCCTGTACCAATGATCAGCATGTCTTTTGTAGTCTTGCGATACACATCGAGCGACAAATCGAGGAAGCCTTTAAACATAGAAGCGTCCACCCCAATATTGGAGGTTACTACTGTTTCCCACCTGAGGTCGGGGTTGGCTGCGCCGTAGAGGTAGTTGGAGTTGCCAAATCCCACAGGGCCAGGCCAGAAAGAAACAACGGATGTATAAGGAGGATTAGGCGACCCGCCCGGCATATTTTGATTGCCCACTGAACCGTAGGCTAAACGCAATTTCAAATTGCTCACAGTGTTCCTCATGCCCTGGGCAAACTTTTCATTAGTAATAGTCCATGCGAAGGAAGCACCGGGGAAACTGCCCCACTTGTTATCGGCAAGGAATTTGGATGATGCATCTCTGCGCAGGCTCACATTTAATGAGTATCTGTTGTCATAGGAATAAGTGCCCCGTGCATACCACGACTCTATGGTGCCTTCGCTTTTTCCGCCACCCAATTCCCAGGTGGTACGGTCGCTGCTACCGGCATTCAGGTCAAGAATATTGTTCTGCAGGTCAACTTTTTTACCATTGATGCTTTCCCAGTAATTGTATTGTGCTTCATGGCCAATAGTACCGGTGAAGTTGTGCTTTCCAGAAACCTTGTTGTAATTAAGGTAATTCCTGAGCGACCAATAGTAACCATTGCCACGATAATCGAATAATTGACTGCGAAGGCTGGAATTGCCAATATATCCCTGGTCTTGCCATGCCAGGTTGTTGCTCTGGCTAATGGAGTAGGAGAATTCATTGCGTAGCGCCAGATCCTTTGTAAAATTGACATCGGCGTAAATGTGGCCGAAAATGTTATTGGTGGTGGTTTTATTTCCCCTGTAATAACTGCGGGCAATAGGGTTATCCTGAGAATACTGGAAACCGCCAATAGTTTGGCCACCGCCCCAAGTGCCATCAAGATTCTTAACTGGAACCAGCGGGCTTTGTACAGTTCCCCACCAAATAGTTCCTTCAGCGGCATCGGCTAGTGTTACGTTTTGAATGCTGCGTGTAATGTTGCTGCTCACACCCACCTTCAACCAGTTTTTCAGTTGATGGTCGAGGTTAAAACGGGTGGAATAACGTTTGAAATCGGAACCAATAAGGATACCAACCTGGTCAAAATAATTCATTGACAGGTAGTAATTGGTCTTGTCTTTACCTCCTGAAAAACTCAATTGGTGGCTCTGCATCTGGCCGTGCTGGAACATAGCTTCCTGCCAATCTGTACCAGGGCCAAGTATAGAAGGGTCGTAAAATTCCGGAGTCGGCTTAAGACCAATAGTTGGAGCTACTTCATTCTGGTATTGTGCAAATTGGCTCAGGTTCATCAAATCAAGCCTTTTGCCAACCTGCTGCTGGCCGTAGTAGAAATCGTAAGACAATTTACCCTCTCCCATTTTACCCTTTTTGGTAGTAATGAGAATGACACCATTGGCTGCCTGAGAACCATAAATAGCCTGGGCCGAAGCATCCTTCAAAATGTCAATTGATTCAATATCATTGGGGTTAATGGTTGCAAGGAAACTGTTACCTGTTTGTCCATCCGAACCACCAAGGCCGGCATATCCAGCATTGTACTTCGTGTTAGTGTTAAACACAACACCATCAATAACGATAAGAGGATCATTTGAATTGATGGAGGTAACTCCACGAACCCTAACAGATACGCCACCGCCAGGCTGGCCACTGTTGTTCATAATTGTCACCCCTGCCACTTTTCCCTGGAGTGCCTGGTCGATGCCTGTTGAAGGCAAGTCTTTCAAATCCTTTGTTTTCACCGATGAAATGGCCGAAGAAACGTTTGCCCGTTTGGTGGTTCCGTAGCCAATGACTACTACCTCACCAAGTTTGGCATCTGTCACATCCAGCGCAGCAATCAAGTTTGATGTGCCATCGATGTTGAATTCCTTTGGATTAGCACCCACATAGGTAATTACCAAAACATGCGCCCCGGCGGGCACTGTGATTTTGAATGCTCCGTTGCCATCGGTAATGGTAGCCGTTTTGGTACCCTTTACTGTAACGGTGGCGCCAGACAATGCAGCACCTGCCTGGTCAGAAACTACACCGGAGATTACCCTGCTTTGTGCGAAAATGGCTGTTGAAGCAAAGACGAATGCCAGAAAAAAGGCAAGCGCCCGGGAGAATCGTTGTGTTCTCATATAGCAATTTGTTTTGCCAAAATTACCATTCAACAACTACCCATCACTAATACTATTTTGTCAGAATGTAATGTTTAATCTTTGTTAATGGATGGCTCGCTAATCAATTGACAGCATAATTAGGTTAACCATTAAAATTGCAATCGATTGCAAATCAATACTATCAATAATACTTTTTTGCCACTTTTTTCGCAAAAATCGTCTGAAAAATGGTCGAATTATGCTAACAGAAAGGCAGGAACACTTTGTGAAGGCTGGCACATACGGGCTCTCAGCCAGAGAATATGCAAGCCACTACTTATTACTTGTAAAAAGGATGTTCACAAAGATTTGTGGGTATTGAAAGTTCTTTGAATAGCTACGGGGCATCAAGTAGATAGCAACAGCCCCTGAATTTCAAATATTACTTTCCGATACAAAACTTACTGAAGATGTAATCAAGCTGGTCTTCGTTGGT
>JBBIOQ010000086.1:0-18018 GCA_037443285.1 Sphingobacteriales bacterium
TGTGTCGAGGGTTTGGTTGATTGGTGAATTCTTTGAATCGGCATTGGAATACAATCCCACATCTACCGTAAGCTTTTTATTGATTTCGAAACTATTGGCGAGATAAAGAAGTGAATTGAGGTAGTTACGATCTGCGTACTCAAATTCTACCTGGATGCGCTTGTCTTTGTTGATGAGTTGATGGGGTGTAAATGTTATTTCAGCGCTGTTGTAATTAATGACATAATCCTGGTCTTCGCCACGCTGCATTTGTTTGCCATCAATGAACACTCTTTCTGTTCCGGCAAGTATAACAAAATACAATTCGTTGTTTGCCCCGCGAAGGCGGTAAGGGCCCTGGTTCCCCTCGATGCCATTAAAAACATTTCGGGTAAATTTGCCTTTGGCCACGGCACCGCTCACAAAAGTTTTGTTGGTGCTGTTTTTTCCAACCTTGTTTACGGTCTCAAAGGCAATGCCTTGCTGACGTTTGTAATAACTCATGAAGTAGGTTGGCTGCTGCCTTACATCAATATCGCCAATACTCAAAGCCCATCCACGCTTTTTGAATTGCATCCAAACCCTATCGAACTCGTTCAGTTGTTGGGTGGTGCCATCGGGCTGAATGGGAATGTTGTTATCAGTAATGGCCGCTGCGATCTCGATGCTATCGCCAAGCATACCACTGATCTGCAAATTGAACAGCGAGTTAACTACCGCATCCTGTGCATTTCCAAAACTCAGGCTGCGGCCAAAACTTCCGGTGTAAGTCAGGTTTCCAAAGTCAGCTATTTTTCCTGCACCTGCTCCATTACTAGTTGGCCCCTTTGCTGGAGGCAGGGCTTTGAAATAATTGGAAATACTGTCGTATTGGTAGCGGTACGCCTTTCGGGCAAGGCTGAATGGAAAAACCCTGTATTGAATAAGAACGCTGTCGGTGGCGGGTAGTTGTAGCCAGCGAATAGTTGCCGCAGGTTCGTCAACCACAAACCATTTGGCATCAAAACCCTGCATTTTAAAAGTGCCGGGCACAATACTGTTTTCATCAAACACTACTGGCGATGGAGATACAGCAATTTTCTTTGTCCTGAAATTGGATGAAGTTTGCGCTGATGCCGCAAGTGCCAGCATGCAGGCAAACAAAAGGCATCCTATATATGTGCGGACATTCAATGACCAATAAGCAGTTTAGTGGTTGCAATATAATTAACGCCATGCGGCTGCCCTTGGTATAAAAAATAAAGACGCACCGCAGTCGGCACGTCTTTAATCATTTGAATTATTTATTCATTCAGGCTTTCACCACTTCTCTGTACATCTCCTCCCTCAGTTGATGAACTCTTTCATCCTGCAGGTATTCATCAAAAGTCATCAGTCTGTCGATGATACCATTCGGTGTCAATTCTATAACGCGGTTGGCTGTAGTTTCCATGAAAGTATGGTCGTGGCTGGTGAGTAGCACAACGCCTTTGAACGCCACACACTGTTCGTTGAACGACTGAATGCTTTCGAGGTCGAGGTGGTTGGTAGGCTGGTCGAGCACAATACAGTTTGGATTTTGCAGCATCATGCGGCTAATCATACAACGCACTTTTTCACCACCACTCAGCACGTTTACTTTCTTCATGATGTCGTCGCCACTGAAGAGCATTTTGCCGAGAAATCCACGCAGAAATGGTTCATCAGCATCGGTTACATGGGCAGGTACAAACTGGCGTAGCCAATCCATCATTGGCTCCCCCACTTTGAAAAATTCTGCATTCTCCAGCGGCAGGTATGCTTTCATAATAGTGGTACCCCACTCAAACTTGCCACTGTCAGCTTGCGCATTGCCATTGATGATTTCGAAAAACTGCGTTACGGCCAGCGGGTCCTTGCTGTAAAATGCAATCTTGTCGTTCTTATGAACGCTGAAATTTACTTTATCAAACAACGAGCGGCCGTCAATGGATTTGGACAAGGCTTCCACATTCAGAATCTGGTTGCCCACCTCACGCAGCGGCTGGAAAATAATGCCCGGGTAGCGGCGATTGGATGGTTCAATTTCTTCGATAGTGAGTTTTTCCAATGCCTTTTTACGGCTGGTGGCCTGCTTGCTTTTGCTGGCGTTGGCACTAAAGCGGGCAATGAATTCGAGCAATGCCTGGCGCTTGTCTTCCGTCTTCTTGTTTTTGTCAGAAATCTGGCGGGCCATCAATTGGGATGATTCATACCAGAATGTATAGTTGCCGGTGAATACTTTGATTTTGGCACGGTCAACATCGGCCACATGGGTACACACTTCATCTAAAAAGTGACGGTCGTGGCTCACCACCAACACAATATTCTGGTAGTCGGCCAAAAAGTTTTCAAGCCAGCTGATAGTTTCAATATCCAATCCGTTTGTCGGTTCATCGAGCAGCAGGATATCGGGGTTTCCAAATAATGCCTGGGCCAGCAGCACCCGCACTTTCAGGGTTCCGGGTATCTCCTTCATCAGGCTTTGATGATATTCTTCAGTCACGCCCAGGTTGCTTAGCAGGCTTGCTGCATCGCTTTCTGCAGTGTAGCCCCCCATTTCACCAAACTCAGCTTCCAGGTGGCCGGCATGCAGGTAATCTTCTTCGGTGGAATCGGGGTTTACGTAAATAGCATCCTTTTCATGCATCACGTCCCACATTTTCTTGTGGCCCATCAGCACGGTATTCAGAACGGTTTGCTCGTCAAATTCAAATTGGTTCTGCTTCAGGATAGCCAGCCTCTCGCCGGGCGTAATTTCAACAGTTCCCTTGTTCGGCTCAATTTCACCGCTCAGTATTTTAAGGAAAGTTGATTTGCCGGCGCCATTGGCTCCAATTATGCCATAGCAATTGCCCCTTACGAAATTGATATTCACTTCATCAAACAATACCCTTTTGCCGTAAGCAAGGGTGATGTTTCTTGCACTAATCATATGTATGAACTAAAAAAATGAGGCGCGAAGGTAGCCATCTACAGCCAAAGGAATTTGTAATAAATCATGAAGAATAAGTGTCCTAAAAAAAGAAGCAGCTCGTAAAAGCCGCTTCCGGTATCGTTCCATAAATGGGTCAATAATCACATTGCTCTAAGCACACCTCCCAATACCACACAGGCCTTACCAGCATTTGCAGGGATGCTAAGGCCATTGATGGTAACTGGCGAAGCTGTTTGGTTGTAGAAATACATTAGCTCACCATCACCAAGTGTAAAGCCCAGGGTATAAGGGCCGCCGCCACTAATCAGGTAAGCCGTGGCTCTGGTAGCAATCGAAGTTCCGGAGCTGAGATTTGCAGTAGCTAATCGGGTACCTCCGGCATAAATGCGAATGGCATATCCATTAGCCTGGTTCATAGCTCCAAGGCCATACCCTCCCGCAGCATTGGTCACACCGATTAAGGCAGGCTGGGAGTTTGAAGCATTTGAATTCCAAAAACTGCCTGCACTGCCTTCGCCATCAGACTTTGAAGCATAAATCGCATTATTTATTTGTCCTGAAGCCGTTATTTCCAGCGTGTTGGCCGACAGTGAGTTACTGGATACTCTTACCGCTGGCACTGTACTTAAAATGTTCGTACTCTCAAAATTGGCTACTCCTGCAGCGCCTGTGTTGGTTGCATACAAGGCAGTTCCGCTGCCGTTGGTTTCAGCATACAAACCAGCTTCAGCATTTGAAGTATTGTTTATAGTAAAATAGCCGGCCCTGCCTGTACCATCTGTGTAAGCTCTTAATGCATGCTGGCTGTTGGCGGTATTGTTGATTTGAAATTGTCCGCCCCGGCCTGTGCCCAGTTGTACAGCAAACACTGCCGGCCCAGAACCATTTGTTTCACTGTAAAGAGAAGAGTTAGGATTGCCAGTGTTGTTTATGCGGGCTACTATAGCTGCATCCCCTGTGCCTTCATTATTGCCATAGATAGCAGGTGATTGAGCCTGAAAGCTGTTGGTATAACCTATGATGGCCGCACCGCTTCCGTTGGCATTTGTACGTATGAACTGGGCTACCGGGCCGGAATCGCCCTGGTGGTCAATGTAAATCCCCTGGCCAGAACTATTTGCAGGTTTCAATACATTGATAGCTGCTGCGTTGCCTCGGCCAATAGCCTGTATGGCAATGCCATTTCCGGCCGTTTCAGCCAGCAATGCATTTTTGTCTGCATTCGCCTGTATGTCCAACATGGTGTTGATGTTGGGCGATGAGGTGCCAATACCAACGTTGTTCTGACCATAGCTGAAATGGAGCCCAAAAATCATGAGCCCTACTAAAAGAAGTGATTTCTTCATACAATAGAATTGGATAGTGTTTAAACAATTCTAAGAAGAAACTCCAAACAGCAAAATCTTGTTCATCAATTTGAACAAAAAAATTTCCGCTTTCAAAAATGATGCAACACATTGAATTGCAACGGCATGGAATGCCCATGTTCAGGTTCTGGCACCAAAAAGCAGACTGCCAATGCGTACCATATTGCTTCCCTCCTCAATGGCTATTATGTAATCGGCGCTCATGCCCATGGAGAGGGTTGAAAGTTGACAGTTGGCAGTTGACAGGTTAGAATAGCTATCGAAAAGATTTTTCAACGTGCTGTGTTCGGTTCTCACCAAATTCAAATCATCGCTGAAGGATGCCATGCCCATCAGGCCTTCAATCTTTATATGCTGGAGCAAGGGCAATTCGGGTGAATGAAGTATGGCTGACAATTCGTTTTCATCCAAACCAAATTTGGTTTCTTCTTTAGCAATGTGCATTTGCAGTAAGCAGGAAATGATGCGATTGTTTTTGGCAGCCTGCTTATTGATTTCCTTCAGGAGTTTGAAGCTATCCACCCCGTGAATGAGATGCACAAACGGAGCAATGTATTTCACTTTATTGCTTTGCAAATGACCGATAAAATGCCAGCGGATATCTGGCGGAAGTGCTGCCTGTTTTTCAACAAGTTCCTGCACATAATTTTCGCCAAAATCGCGATGGCCAAGGTTGTATAGGGTGAGTATATCTGCAACCAGTTTTGTTTTTGAAACAGCAACAAGGGTCGCCTTGTGATCAAAGCAATATTGATGTATTGATTGGTAAGCTTCTTTATTGGTGGACATAGTAGGTTGAATAATGCACTGCTGGCGCAAAAATAACCAAATAAAAAAAGCTCCCGATTTCAGGAGCTTTCCATGGATGCTATTTCAAAATACTTCTGCTGATGACAATCCGCTGCACCTCGCTGGTGCCTTCATAAATCTGTGTGATTTTGGCATCTCGCATCAGGCGCTCCACATGAAATTCCTTCACATACCCATAGCCGCCATGAATCTGAACAGCTTCGGAGCTGCACCACATAGCGGCTTCGCTGGCGTATACTTTGGCCATGCTTGAGCTTAGTGTATAGTCCATGTTATTGTCCTTTTCCCATGCAGCTTTGAGGCAAAGCAAACGAGCGGCTTCTATACGCGTAGCCATGTCTGCCAGCTTAAATTGTATAGCCTGGTGATGCATGATTTCCTTGCCAAATGCCTTGCGTTCCTTTGCATATTTCAGCGCCAATTCATAACTGCCACTGGCTATGCCCAGCGCCTGTGCAGCTATTCCAATTCGGCCACCTGCAAGGGTTTTCATGGCGAATGTGAAGCCAAATCCATCGGCGCCAATGCGGTTTTCCTTCGGCACTTTTACATCGGTAAAACTGATGCTGTGCGTATCGCTGGCACGAATGCCCATTTTATTTTCCTTGGCTCCAACAGTTACGCCCGGCCAGTTTTTTTCAACAATAAATGTGTTAATGCCCTTACTGCCTTTGGCCACATCGGTTTGTGCCATCACCAGGTAAACACTGGCGCTGCTGCCATTGGTAATCCAGTTTTTAATGCCATTAATGAGATAATGGTCGCCCATGTCGACAGCTGTGGTACGCTGGCTGGTGGCATCGCTGCCGGCTTCAGGCTCACTCAGCAGGAATGCCCTGATGTACTATTCGCCATCTTTTATGCCCTGTGCCAATGGAGTAAGGTATTGTTGCTTTTGTTCTTCATTACCAAACTCCTGCAAACCATAACAAACCAGGCTATTGTTTACGCTCATGCAAACACTGGTGCTAGCGTCTATTTTGCTTATTTCCTCCATGGCCAGCACATAGCTCACTGTGTCCATGCCGCTTCCGCCGTATTCAGGCTTCACCATCATTCCCATGAAACCCAGTTCAGCAAGTTTCTTCACCTGTTCTTTGGGAAATTTCATTTGGTCATCACGCTCAATAACGCCCGGCAAACATTCCTGCTTTGCAAAATCACGGGCCGCCTGACGTACGGCTTCCTGTTCCTCAGTTAAGTTGAAAATCATTTGGTACAATCGTTTTAAATTTCAGGGCAAAAGTAGGATAATGACCTGCACCACCACAAGACGATGGTGAACCCTGCATAACAATACAAATAACCTGAATAATACTTAGCACAATGAGCTTAATGCTTGGCCGTAATGAATTTGGCGATCCTGCCAACCATGGAAACCTACCCTCCGTGGAAGATGCCAATGCCTTATTTGCAGACTGGGTAAAAAACCCAAAACTGCAACTGCATATGAAACAGGTAGCATGGCTAATGCATTGCTGGGCTGCAGAAAAAGAAGGATTGGACGAAACAGGACAATGGAAATGGGAGGTAACCGGCCTGCTGCATGATGCTGATTGGGACCAATGGCCCGAAACCCACTGCAAAAAAATAATTGAACATCTTGAAGGTTTGCAGGTGGACCCCGAAGTTTTGCATGCCATTGCCAGCCATGGCCCTGCACACTTTGGCGTGGAGCCGCAAAACACTATGGACAAAATGCTCTATGCCTTTGATGAACTCAGCGGGTTGATTCATGCCTACAGCCTCATGCGACCGGGCGGGTACAATGGCATGGATGTGAAGGGCGTAAAAAAAAGGTTGAAGGAAAAAAGCTTTGCGGCCAACGTGAGCCGCGAAGACATTGCTGATGCCTGCGCAAGAGCCGGCATTGAAATTGATGAACTAATCAGTTTCATAATTACCCGGCAGGCACAGGTGGCAGGATAAGTAAGGCTGGCAACGCCCAACTCAACCAGGTATCCCCCAAGGCATACTACTATCTTTTTCATTGGCACCGCAGGCCTTATGCATGCGTATTAATATTTCAATGTTCCTATTGTCCATCGTTGCATAGTTGCAGGCACCAGAATAACTGATTATCTTAAAATTGGAATCAACACAACCTCTTCATCACAAAAACCATTTTATGCCCAACCCACTTGTTTATGGCTTCGAAATATCCGGAGCCGATTACCGTAATTTTCGCAATCTGTACGGTATCAGGAAAATGCTTATGAGCTACCACTGGTCATTAGATAGTATGCAAAACAGTGTTTTTACGCCCAAAGCCTATTTAGTAAGAGACTCGGACAGTGAACTCGATTCAAGTACCGTGACGCTCTCGCTAACCGGACCATTCGATAATTTGACCCCACCATTTGGACTTAGCACTTTTCACTTCCGCAATTTTGGGGGCGCCAACAGCTTTCATAACCTAGTTCTTGAAATCATCCGCAATTACAACCGCACCCACCCGCAGCATGTACGCATTAAAGACATCGACAAACTGATTTTCACTCCATACGTCGAATCAGGCTTACCAACAGAAGAACCAGACAATTTTCTTAGTCTAAAACTCGAAATCAACTTCAATACAAGCACGGCCTTGAGTGAACAAAAAGTGATGATGATGATGTCAACCGCTATGTACATTACTACCGGAGGCGATAGCCTGCACCCGAGCCCGCCTGCGCAACCCGACCAGGTGGAATAGAGGCGAAGACTCATTGATTCCATCTCAAAATAACTCGACATTATTTCTAAAACCTGGACCACATCGCCCAGGTTTTTCTTTATCTCCTTTGCTCCCTGATGACCGCAATCCTCAACTGTTGAAACAACCCCGGGAAGAAAAGCAAATGGCAACAAAAACTGCCAGCCACTTTTATATCCTTTAATTTCAAATGCAAATAATCATGCGTGATGGATCATTCCAAACTAGGCAACGCCTATTGGAGCAGCCGCTATGAACAGCAACAAACAGGCTGGGATATTGGCTATGTTTCAACTCCCCTCAAAACATATATAGACCAGCTAGAAGACACATCTGTCAGCATCCTCATACCCGGGTGCGGCCATGCTCATGAAGCTGCCTATCTTTTGGAGAAAGGCTTCAACAACATTACACTTGTTGACATTGCAGAAGTACAAATCCAAAATCTAAGAAAGCAGTTTGCCGCTGCAAACATCGAAATTCTCCACACCGATTTCTTTCAACTGGAAGGACAATTTGACCTCATTATTGAACAAACTTTTTTCAGCGCTATTCACCTGTCACATCGCGAAGCTTACGTGAATAAAATGGGGCAATTGCTGAAACCCCGCGGCAAACTTGTGGGATTGTTATTCAATGCAGAGTCAGAATCAGGGCCTCCTTTTGGTGGTACAAAAAAGGAATATGAACGATTATTCAGTAAATCATTTCACATTAGAGTAATGGATTCCTGCTATAATTCAATTGAACCACGCTTTGGAAGGGAACTATTTATTATTTTAGAAACCAAATTACCCGAAACAATATGATTCCTGTTGAAACCCTGAACGTAATAAAGTATGTCCTCATTGCACTCAGCTTCTTTATGATAGTGCTTAAGCTATTCAAGATTATCAGGTATAACAAAAACGCCGAAGAACCTATTTCCTACAACCTAATTGGCCGTTTTTCCTCCATGGAAATTGACAAGTCCTACACTTCCGCCAGGCGCAAGGCATTGCACTACTGCAACCGTCTTACAGCCATGCTCTATTTTTTTTTGCTGCTGTTGATTTTGGTCTATTCACTGCCTTCGATCACTCGCCAAATGGGCCTAGGCTGAAAAAAATCCTGCCTTGAAATTGATCTTTGTCATGCATTACACCCCCCAATTTTTGTAACTTAGAACAACTTAAAAAAGGAGGTTGTATGGCAAATCTCGTAAAATCGCCCGGCTCAATATTCCGGCCGTTTTTTAGTGATTTTTTTGATGTAGATGATTTCTTTAAGAAGAGTGGCGGAGAATTATTCACACTCAAATTTCCTGCTGTAAATATTCTGGAAGAAAAAGATGATTTTCTGGTAGAAATGGCAGTTCCCGGCTTCAACAAGAATGATTTCAAAATCAAGGTTGAAGAAGACATGCTGACCATTGAAGCTGAAGTAGAAGAAAAGAAAGAGGAAGTTGAAAAGAATTACACCAGGAAAGAATACACTCACCAATCATTCACCCGCAGTTTTAGAATGCCTGAAAATGTGAAGGAAGATAGCATCAAAGCAAACTACGAAGATGGCATGCTGAAACTTGTATTACCAAAAGCAGAAATCTCCCAAAAACCAACCAAAGAAATCAAAGTTGGCTAATGCCAGAAGGTTGCTTCTGATTCAGAGGTGATCACCTAAAAGAAAAGCCACTGCAATCGCAGCGGCTTTTCTTTTGGCTTTTGGTGTTCAAATATTTCCGGCACATGGGTGGCAGGTTATATTTGCTATCAACCTTTTTGCCAGCCATTATGAATCGTGAATTCCACTCCAACGAAGATGCTATGAAATCGACCATCCGCCAGATGAATAATCATTTGCACAAGATTGCACAGGGAGGCGGGCAAAGAGCCAACGACCGGCAAAAAGAACGAAATAAACTAACAGCACGGCAGCGCATTTCCTACCTCGTAGAAAATGACAAACCTTTTATTGAAATTGGCGCCTTTGCCGGCTTTGAAATGTATGAAATTGAAGGAGGCTGCCCGGCAGGCGGAACAGTGGCTGGCATTGGCTATGTGAGCGGAAGGCAGTGTGTGATTGTAGCCAACGACCAAACCGTAAAAGCCGGCGCCTGGTTTCCCATCACTGCCAAAAAAAATCTTCGCATGCAGGAAATCGCGATGGAAAATCACCTGCCCATCATTTACCTGGTGGACAGCGCCGGCGTCTTCCTCCCCTTGCAGGATGAAATCTTTCCTGACAAGGAACATTTTGGCAGAATATTTCGCAACAATGCAAGGATGAGCGCCATGGGCATTACCCAAATTGCCGCAGTCATGGGAGCATGTGTGGCCGGTGGCGCTTACCTGCCCATTATGAGCGATGAAACCCTGATGGTGGAAGGTAATGGCAGCATTTATTTGGCCGGCCCCTACCTCGTAAAAGCAGCCATTGGTGAAGAAGTAGATACCGAAACGCTGGGCGGCGCAACCACCCACACAGAAATTAGCGGCATTGCCGATTACAAATTTGCCACTGAAGAAGCCTGCCTCGACCACATCAAAAAAATCATTGGAAATCTAGGTAGCGCACCAACCGCAGGTTTCAACAGGATTGAGGCGATTGCTCCCGCATCGGCTATTGAAAAAATCTACAGCATACAATCGCCCGGCAACAACAAGCCCTACAACATGCAGGAGGTTATTGACTGTATTGTTGACAGCGGTTCGTTTGTTGGTTTCAAACCTGACTATGGCAAAACCATCATTTGTGGCTATGCCCGCATAGAAGGCTGGGCCGTGGGCATTGTAGCCAACCAGCGCACCGTGGTAAAAACCCGCAAGGGTGAAATGCAGATGGGCGGTGTTATTTACAACGACAGTGCCGACAAGGCTGCAAGATTCATCATGAACTGTAACCAGAAAAAAATACCGTTGGTGTTTTTGCAGGATGTAACCGGGTTTATGGTGGGCAGCCGCAGCGAGCAGGCGGGTATCATAAAGGACGGGGCCAAAATGGTGAATGCCGTTGCTAATTCAGTGGTTCCAAAATTCACCATCATCGTAGGCAACAGTTATGGCGCTGGCAATTATGCCATGTGCGGCAAAGCCTATGACCCACGTTTTATTTACGCCTGGCCTTCGGCAAAAATTGCCGTGATGGGCGGCGAACAGGCGGCAAAAACCTTACTGCAAATACAGGTAGCCAACCTAAAGGCACATGGCAAAACTGTGTCGGCTGAAGATGAAAAGAAACTGCTCGATGAAATAAAGGGACGTTTCGAAACCCAAACCTCGCCCTACTATGCCGCGGCCCGCCTTTGGGTGGATGCCATAATTGACCCCGCCGATACCCGGCAATTAATTGCTGAAGGAATAAATGCAGCCAATCACAATCAACAAATGCCCGAATTTAAAACCGGGGTATTCCAGGTGTAAAACCAGAAGTATGATTTGTAAACAGATGGCTGCATAAAAGGCACGTTACAGAATGTCATCGTGATTCAACATGTCGTATAAAGGTGAAGCATTGCAACCTTCTCCACCTGATACTGAAAAATGAAACAATCTTTCTTCCTGCCCCAAAGGCCTGCAGGGCCGCAATTATTGTAGGCTGGTGATTCGAATTCGTATATGAGTCCCGGAGGGATGATATAAAAAATAATGCCGCCCTTACAGGGCTAACCTTTCATGTTGCTGATTGATCTACAATCATACCATCCCTTCGGGGTTCTCTTTGCTTTATCTTGTTGACTGATCTACAATGTTGGCATCCCTTCGGGATATGAAATGGAATGAAATCTTTTGCGAATTGCTAAGGTGTTTCTGCCTAAAGCAAGAGTAAACAAGCATTCATGTTGTTCAAAGTGTAAAACCAGCGTAACCAATTTACCAGCCTGCATTTTATTTCACCGCTTCCCTGATTTTCGGGGTAATCTTAGTGCCAAAAATTTCGATGGATTTCATAAGCGATGCATGGGAAGGGCCTCCCACATCCATGTGTGCGGAGAAACGTGTTAGGCCAAACATCTCCTGCAGCTCCAATATTTTGTCAATGGCTTCATTGGCATCGCCAATGATGAGCGCCCCTTGTTTGCTGCGTCCAAAATCGAACTGGCTTCGCTGGTAGGGTGGCCAGCCGCGGTCGCGGCCTACGCGGGTCATTTGTGCTGCGTACACCGGGAAATATTCATCAGCAGTAGCGGAACTGTCCTCTCCAAAAAAGCAATGCATGTGTACGCCTACCTGAAACCTGGCGATGTCGTTTTCAAAATGCTCATACGCATCGCGGTAATATTGAAACAACGGCTTAAACTGTTCGGGGTTACCGCCAATTATAGCAAAGATTACCGGCAATCCAAGCCGTGCAGCACGTACCACCGATTCGGGTGTGCCACCAACGGCCACCCACAAAGCCAACTGGTCGTTTACTGCACGTGGCAGTATCTGCTGGTTGTTCAGCGCCGGCCTGTATTTGCCTTTCCAGGTGATGCGTTCCTGCTTGTTGATTTGCACCAACAGGTCCAGTTTTTCATCGAACAATGCATCGTAATCGTTGAGGTTGAATCCATACAGCGGAAACGACTCAATAAAACTGCCGCGTCCTGCGCAGATTTCGGCTCGTCCGTTACTCAACTGATCAATGGTGGCATATTGCTGGTAAACCAGCACCGGGTCGGCGGAACTGAGCACTGTAACCGCACTGCCCAACTTAATGCGTTTGGTAACGGTGGAAGCGGCAGCCAGGATGATTTCAGGTACGGACACTGCGTAATCAGGCCGGTGGTGTTCGCCTATGCCGAAAAAATCGAGTCCCACTTCATCCATCAGTTTTATCTCTTCCATCAATTCCTGCAGTCGCAGGCTCACGGGCTGTGGTTTTCCGTGCTCGTTGAAATGATTGTCGCCGAACATGCTTACGCCTAATTCCATAGCAGTTAATATTAGTGGGCAAATGTAGCCTGCAAAACAAACCGTGCCCGGGTACTGCTTTACGAACCTGAGAATAATGCTCATTCAGCTGCCTAAACAATACGCAAATCAATTTCAGCTACCGTTCATGTGTAAATGATTCATGCAACAGGAACCATAGTTTAGTTTTGATGCATGATCACGTTTCTTCTTTGGCTCATATTATTTATCCTATGTTGGCCTCTGGCCCTAATGGCACTCATTTTATACCCGGTTTTCTGGCTGCTGTCGTTACCCTTCCGGGTTTTAGGCATTGCAGTGGAGGGTGTTTTTCAATTGCTGAAATCAATCATCATGCTGCCGGCCCGCATGCTGCAGCGAAAATAAAAACGCCACATCACATAGCCGGCGACAAGAAAAAAAAGCCCCACCTTTCGGCAGGGCCTTTAGATCCACCTCAAACTCACACATCACTCATTTATAGCACGTGTTCGGGCATTTCGTTGCGGAAAACAACTACTCCGTCAAACACATCCACCAGTACAGGTTTTGTTTTGTCCAAATCGCCTGCAAGTATGTGCTTGCTTAGCTTGTTCACAATTTCTTTCTGTATCAGCCGCTTCAGCGGACGTGCACCAAACTGCGGATCATAACCATTTTCAACCAGGTAGTCAATGGCATAATTGCTGAACTCTAGGTTGATGCCATTTTCTGCCACCATCTGCTTTAGATTGTTGAGCTGAATGCGGACAATGCCTTTTATCTCCTTGCGGTGTAGTGGCTGGAACATAATGATTTCATCAACCCTGTTCAGGAATTCAGGCCTTATGGTTTCCCGCAGTAATTGCATTACTTCAACTTTTGCCTTTTCAGCAGCCTCGTCCAGCTTTTCTTCGCTCACCTTGTCGAAGGCTTCCTGGATAATATGGCTGCCGATATTGCTGGTCATAATGATGATGGTATTCTTAAAGTTGACCACACGGCCTTTGTTATCGGTAAGCCTTCCATCATCCAGCACCTGGAGCAATACATTCCACACATCGGGGTGCGCCTTTTCTATTTCATCGAGCAGCACAACGGAGTACGGCTTGCGGCGAACAGCTTCCGTTAGTTGTCCACCTTCATCGTAGCCAATGTATCCGGGAGGAGCGCCCACCAGTCGGCTCACTGTATGTTTTTCCTGGTATTCGCTCATGTCTATGCGGGTCATCATGCTTTCATCATCAAACAAGTATTCTGCCAAAGCCTTTGCCAGTTCGGTTTTACCTACACCGGTGGTACCCAGAAAGATGAATGAACCGATTGGTTTCTTCGGATCCTGCAAACCGGCGCGGCTCCTGCGAATGGCATCTGAAACAGCAACAATGGCTTCCTCCTGCCCTACCACACGATTGTGCAGTTCATCTTCCAGGTTCAACAGTTTATCCCTTTCACTTTGCAACATCCGTGATACAGGAATGCCGGTCGACTTCGCTACATTTTCTGCAATGTCTTCAGCATCCACTTCTTCTTTCAGCATGCGCTTTTCACTGATGGCATCCAACTGCGATGAAAATTCAATGATACGGGCTTCCTGCTCCTGTATTTTTCCATAACGGATTTCAGCAACTCTTCCATAGTCACCATTGCGCTCTGCCTGCTCTGCTTCCTGCTTCAGTTGTTCAATAGCAGCCTTGGCATTCTGCACCTTTTCCACCACTTCTTTTTCCTGCTGCCACTTGGCTTTGAATGTATCGCGGTCAACAGAGAGGTTGGCTATTTCTGTATTCAGTTCTTTCAACTTGGCCTCATCATTTTCACGCTTAATGGCTTCCCGTTCAATTTCCAACTGCCTGATTTGTCTTTCAAGTTTATCCAATTCTTCAGGCATACTGTTCATTTCCAATCGAAGCTTGGCGGCACTTTCATCAATAAGGTCAATAGCCTTATCGGGCAAAAACCGATCAGTGATGTAGCGATGTGATAATTCAACCGCTGCAATAATTGCTTCGTCCTTGATGCGAACATGGTGGTGTGTTTCGTACCGATCTTTTAAACCACGCAGGATGGAAATGGCATCCTCCACTGAAGGCTCTTCTATCATTACTTTTTGGAAACGGCGTTCCAGTGCTTTATCCTTTTCAAAATATTTCTGGTATTCATTAAGCGTTGTAGCACCTATTGCACGCAGTTCGCCACGGGCCAGTGCCGGCTTCAGAATATTGGCAGCATCCATGGCGCCTTCGCCTCCACCTGCGCCCACCAGGGTATGAATTTCATCAATGAACAGAAGGATTTCGCCATCACTGGTGCTCACTTCTTTTACAACACCTTTCAGTCGCTCTTCGAATTCACCTTTGTATTTGGCACCGGCAATCAGCTGGCCCATATCGAGGGCATAAATAGTTTTTGATTTCAGGTTTTCAGGCACGTCGCCATTCACAATGCGCATGGCCAAACCTTCGGCAATAGCTGTTTTACCCACACCAGGTTCGCCCACCAAAATGGGATTGTTTTTGCTGCGGCGCGAAAGGATATGCAGCGTACGCCTGATTTCTTCATCGCGACCAATTACCGGATCAAGCTTGCCCTGGCGTGCCAGTTCATTCAGGTTTCGTGCATACTTGTTCAGCGCATTGAACTGCGTTTCCTGCGTTTGTGATTGAATGGTATCGCCCTTGCGCAACTCTTTGATAGTTGTTATCAATCCTTTATCAGAAAGCCCCGCTTCCTTCAATAGTTTGGCAGTGCTGTCGTTGCCCTGCACCATGGCGAGCAGCAAGTGTTCGGGTGCTACAAATTCATCTCCAAAAGTTTTGAGCACACCTCCTGTACGAAGAATGAGATTGTTTGCATCGCGGCCAATAGCTTGTGCTGCAGCAGCGCTACCACTCACTTTGGGCAAGCGGTTGATGGCTTCCTGCAGTTTAGTTTCAAGCACATTCAGCGACACGTTGTTTTTCTTCAGCAGAAATTCAACAGGTGAATCCTCCTGCTCGAGCAATGACTGCAGAATGTGTTCTGTTTCAATATTTACGCTGTTGTGATTGAAGGCAACCTGCTGGCTGGCGGCAAACACTTCCTGCGCTTTAATGGTGAAGTTGTTCAGATTCATATTCCTTCGTTTAGAGTAAGATTAGTTTGTTCGAAAGATGTAGCAACAAACCTGTTTCCAACCAACAAAAACCTGCTACAATGGCAGGTAAAATGCAATTTGAATGACATTAAAGCCCGACTAAAACAGTAAAACTGAATTGCCGTCAGTTAAAGGATTATTAATCAGCAAAGGCTGATTGTATATATGAAGCAGGACCTTACAATAACATGAGTTAATCTCCAAACCATCTCCGACGTTTGAATCCTCTATTTCACGTCCTACTGCACGGCCATTTGTCCATCATCATTTCAACGATCCAATGGTGCCTGTTACCGGGAAGAACATAGTCTTATCCTATCGGTAAAAGCCAGGCATTTTGCCAGCTTGTTTTTTCAGCAGGCATTACCACAGAATTCCAGCAAACGTGGTTTTAGGTAGCATTCCTTAAATGCTAAAAGTCATGTTTCATAGCCATTTGTACTTCTACCTTGCCTGTCATTTAACCACCAGGCAAATGGGGCACCGATTTCATGTGGCTATCCTTCTTTTTTTATTGTCTGCCATTCATAGTTCCGCCCAAAAACTAAACGACCAAAGGCTTAAGGTTTTTATAGATTGTCATTCGGGCTGCGATATGAACTACATCCGCACAGAAATAAACATCATTGACTTTGTGTTGGAGCGATCAGCTGCTGATGTACATATTCTGATTACTGATCAGAATACAGGAAGTGGCGGCGATGAGTACCAACTGATATTCTATGGCCAGAACAAGTACCGCCAAATGAAGGATACCGTTTACTTTGATAACCATGCCAACAACACCCATTTTGAAGAAAGAGAGTTGTTGGTGAAATACATAAAACTTGGCCTCACTCCGTACATTCTGAAAACAACTATGGCCAAGGCTGTGTCAATCAGGATGCGGGAAGAAATTCCAGACAAAGAATCTAAACGTGATTCTGCTGCAACAACCAGGGACCCATGGAACTATTGGGTTTTCCGAACAGGTGTGGCTGGAAATTTGAGTGCAGAGGAAGCTTACAAAACCTATAGTGCAAGTGGCAATTTCTCTGTAGATCGTGTTACTGAAGAACTGAAGACCGGCTTCTATCTAAACGGCGGTCAGAATAATTCGATTTATGAATATGTTGACGATAATGGTGCATACCAAAAAGTAACTGTGAAGAATGATAATTATGATGTTGGTCACTACCTGGTAAAAAGCATAAATAACCACTGGTCCTGGGCCTATGAGGCAAAGGTGATGCGCAACACCTTTTCCAACATTGATTTTCAACCCACATTGCGGGCAGGCATTGAATACAATATTTTTCCCTACAAACTGAGCAATACCAAATTCTTCATCATTGACTACATCCTCGACCTGTCGCATAACAACTACATCGACACCACCCTTTATAACAAAACAGAAGAAACGCTGACCGGCCAGGCACTGGAAACCACTCTGGCGCTGAATCAGAAATGGGGACAGGTTCAGTTTGGCATCAACTACCACAACTATTTCAAGGACTGGAGTTTGTTTAACCTAAAAGCAAATGCACAGGTGAATGTTCGCATTGTTGGCGGACTCAGTTTCAACATAAGCACCAGGGCCGAGCTCATCAGGGACCAGATTTATTTACCAAAACAGGGAGCAACACCTGAGGAAGTCCTGACACGCCAGCGGCAAATAGCCACCGGATACATGTTCTATACAAGCTTTGGCATTAACTACAGGTTTGGGTCCAAGCTAAACAACTTCGTGAACCCAAGATTTGGATTTTAGTTGTACCCGAAATGCAGGTTCTGAAATCAGCGCAGTGATAGGCCATCGTCATCCAATTTCAATCCTAAAAGAGGCCTGATTTATTCGCCTTTCACCAGCACTACCCTTGCCCGATCGGCTTTGTTAATTTCTTCATACAACTGCACCAACTCATTCCATTTTTCAGCGCCGTAGCGGCCTTCTTTTCTCTGCATTATTCGGTAATAGAAAATCTTATCATCAATCACTTTCGCCCAGGATTCGTAGTGGCCGAATACTGATTCAATGACAACAGGTTTGGGTACAGATTCTGCTTTGTAACCAGCACCAAACTCAATCGTAGTGCTATCGATGTCGGTGTATGGATATGTGAAAAGAATATCAAACTTCCGAGTAGAATCCCTGGTGAACCTTGAACCAATTCTTGAAAGAATATTGGGAGTAACAATGAGGCGTTTACCGGTAACCTGTGCATAGTTGCCTGCATCAATTTCGAGATGCTCCTTTATCACGG
>JBBIOQ010000086.1:18034-18421 GCA_037443285.1 Sphingobacteriales bacterium
ATCCATTTTTTCTTCGAAGGTGAAATCCCGAATTTCAAATGTGCCGAGATTGATATCCTCCTGCAGGTATTCCTTTTGCTTGTCTTTGGGCAATGCATGAATCATCATGTGCAGTTCATCCTGCTGCATAGCACGCATAGATGTAGTTGCATGGCATGTCAGTTTGCCTTCTGCATCAACCGATGCTTTGATATTACGCGTCTGAAGGTTTTGGTAAATGGTATAACCAGGAGTTCGGATAAGTTGGCTGCCGGTTTCCTTTACCAGCAATACAGGTCGGCTGCAAGTGAAATCTCCTAAATATCCTGCCGGCAAAGTTTGGCTGGTGCATTCAAGCCAGATAGAGTCTTTGCCGTTGGGAACACAAAGGATAACGTGGTTAAATTG
>JBBIOQ010000087.1:0-18120 GCA_037443285.1 Sphingobacteriales bacterium
AAATTAATCGAAATTGTTAACTAACCCGATGGTCTGAATTTTGGGGAGTATTATATTCTAACAAAATCGCTATAATACCCTTGAAAGGCATAAAAAAAGACCATCATTTATGGATGTCCCAACGAAGAAATGCGTTTCAATACAAATCAACACGCATTGATTTGAATTGAAACTAATCGAAATGCTATGATTTGAAATAGAAGTAATATTATCTCATTTCTCTTTCCTAGCCAGCTAATAAAAACCTATCGAAATTGATAACCCCACCCCTCTTCCATTTCATTGTAAAAAAGAAAAGCCGGGTACATTCCCCGGCCTTCCAACATTGCATAATTATATAACAGTTTAGCGAAATCGCTTTGCATCTTCCTGTCGTTGCCTGTAATCCATGTAAACTACCGAACATACCAACCCAAGCAAAACATAATAAGGCCAATATTCATTAAGGTGTACGATGAAACTACCAAAAGGGTTTTGTGGGCCATCTCCGACATCATACTCCGGCACATTAACTGCTGTTGGATAATTTTCGAATCTCCCGGGTAACGTAACAGTTGGTGGTGCTAATTCAGTATGACGCGCCAAAGGAATAATTGATGGTTCGGTTACGGTACTGAAAGCAGGTCTGGGAGAAAAATACATTTCCGCGATTGTGAAACCCCTGGTTAATGGTTGCATATTTATCTTGATTTTTTAGAGTAAACCATATAGTACCTGCTTTTATCCCTCATTCCTTCGAGACCATAATTGAAACTCCAATAAATGCCATTCCCGGTTTCAATATTTTTCTCGCTGTGAGAAAAAACATCAAAATGGAAGCCTTCATACCAAAGCAGGTTTTCATCGACTACCAACTGTTCGTATTCCAACTTACGATTGAAGATTTTACACAAAATGCCTTCATTGTGTTGCAGCTTTTTTACAAAATCATCGGCTGGTTTATTTCGTGTCTTCCGCAAGTCATTATTATAATTCACCCGATGCTGCGTGTTGCAGAACTTCTGCCTGCCATCGGTCGGAAAAAATCTGTTCCGACAAAACAAACAAACCCTCGGCGGGTATTCACGATTCGAAATTCTTTCACCCATAATTTATTAATCGAGTTGAATGAATGTTGGTGTTAGTAATCATTTTTAATAAGAAGAGTAGTCATTATTGATAAAGGCCCCGGATGCGTGCCATATCATGCTTCACTTTTCCGGCCACTACCTTGGCATAATGCTGGGTCTGCTTGATGGTGGCATGCCCCAGCATCTTGCTGACAGATTCTATGGGTACACCGTTGGACAGCGTGACGGTGGTGGCAAATGTGTGCCTGGCCAGGTGCATGTGCAGGGGCCGCTCAATGCCAGCCCTCGCCCCAATGACTTTCAGGCCTTCGTTCATCTTCTGGTTGGAAGAAATGTACCATCTGAAATCCCGGATGTTTCCGGTCGGACTGTATTTCAGCAGGATCCTTTCGGCGGCGGGCAGGATGGGCACAATACTCTGCTCCCCCGTCTTTTGGCGGGCCTTCATGATGTAAAAAGAACCGTCCGTGTCAGGATGAATGTGTTTGCTCTGAAGCCCTTTCAGGTCCACATAGGCAAGGCCGGTATAGCAGGAAAACAGGAATATATCCCGCTTCCTGGCCAGGTCAGGATCTGTCAGTTCCAGTTTGGCAAGAATGTCGATTTCATCTTGGCCCAGGAAACCCCGGTAAACCGGCTTTGCCCGAAGCCGGAGCTGCCTGAACGGGTCATCCCTAATGGCACCCGACCTGATGGCCGGGAACAGGACCGTTTTCACGAAGGAGAGATATTTAAGGGAGGTGTTATGGGAAATATTCCGCGTCAATCGCAGGAAATGGAAATACCGTTCGAGGAACTCGGTATCCACCATGTAGAGGCTAAAATTCTTTACGCGGTACTCCTGCAGCAGAAAATCCTGCATGTAGCGGGTACTGCGTTCGTACTTTTCATAAGTGGCCTTGGTCACTTCAATGCCAGACCTTGCCTTCATGCGTTCACTGCCATCCTTCAGGTAGTCTATCAGCAGGGTGGGTCGTTCTTCCCGACCCTTAATCTTGTCAGCGAGTTCATGCAGGGTAAAGGGCTCGGTTTTGAAGCGCAGAGCATCGAAGGCATTCATGGCACGCCTGCTGAGCTCGTCCAGGTTCCGATTGCCGGCATCGCCTGCCCTGGCTCCCGGGTCAAAACGCCCGGCCTTCCGGTCCCAGTCGGCCTTATGACCATAGAGGCCGGTGAAAATATCCTTGCGCTCCCCCCCGGAAAATGATACGCAATACAATAGGATGTTGTCCTGTGGAGGATTGGTAGGTTTTCCTCATCAGGAAACTGAAACGGATGTCCATTAAGTCAACCATGGCTGTCACTTTTTAAGATTATAAAATTGACGAGCCGGTGTTAAATGTGGAAACGCAGAATGCAGCAGGAGGATGAATGTTAGGACAAAGCCTGAAAAATGTCTCCGAAATTACACCAAAAAGGTGCATTTTTTTGCTGTAAATTGCAGTTTATGAAAATTATCAATAATCATAACTGCCTGATTTGCAGCAATTTGCAGCGTTTTGCTAAAGTACTTTGCAGAGAGGAAGGGATTCGAACCCTCGATACAGTCTCCCGTATACCCGCTTTCCAGGCGAGCCCCTTCAACCACTCGGGCACCTCTCTGTTTATTCAGGGCGGCAAAACTAAATGGATAGCCCCACTAAGCAAAGAATAATTTCAGTTGGAGCCGGCAGGCTTCCCGGTAAGTTCCACCACCACAGGCGATTCCAGCCGTGCAATCATTTTTGCATAAAAATCCCTTAGCCTGCCGTAGTCCTTTACCTCCACCAGCGTTATGGATTGCACCATGGTAGAAGTTATTTCAATGGTATCGCCTACCACTTTTGCACTGCGGGTAAGAACAATGCTCACATCATCGGCCTTCACAATCTCCTGCTCCGGCAGTTCTTTTATTTTAGACCCTGCCGGGAGTATTATTTTTTCCACCAACGAAATGTAAAATGGGTATCCAAAATTCACATCGGTGAACCGCTTGGTGCTGGCAAAAGGATTTGTTTCTAACCCGGTAAAAATATTGGAGGTAATGTAAAGAAATTGCCCGCCTGAAACCAGGTTTTGCGTGAAGCTGATTTTCTTGAAATTGGGTAAGGAGTCGGATTTAGCCACCACACTTTCCGATTTAATTATCTCCACATGGCTGTCCTTTTCTTCCAATGCATCGCCGAGGGGATTTGCCATTAGCCCGCCAACCAAAAGTTCTGGTGGCATTTTTGCATAGCCCTGCTTTTCAATCACTGCATTACCATGTAAAACATAATCATCAGAAATGGTGGCGTTTATAGTAATTTTTTTGATGTACTTATCTGCAGGCCGAACAATATTGATGAGCACCGGTTTCTTTTCCTTCACCAGGAATGCAGTGGTGTTGAGCAATTTGTAAGGCGTAAGGTTTGCAGGCAATTCATGATTTGTGGCATCCATTATCCAGGGTTTGCCCAGGCTGTCGGCAAATACATAAGCTACTACCTTGTTGAATTTTTCAATAAACGGATAATCGGGATTTATTTTGCCAAAGTCCCTTTCGGCCACCAGCAACGGGTAAGCCTCAACGCCATAGTTGCGCAGAATACTCACAAGCAAAAGGTTGATATCAGCGGCATTTCCCTCCCCGTTTTCAGCCGTTTTTTTTATGCCCACAGATGAATACTTGCTGTAGTAACCGTTCCATTTTACATGGCTGCGCACATAATTAAAAATGGCATTTGTTTTAGAAACTTTATCGGGCAGCATTGCAACCATAGCAGCTAGTTCGGGCCAATTCACTTTCTTATTCAACTGCTTGCCAAATCCATCATTATCGAGCAATTCATCGGCAAGTTGCTCCCATGTTTGGGATACTTTGGTTTTCCCTCCTCGTTCATTGGAATAAGATGAAAGCTGGAAAATTACTTTTTGACGATAATTATCCGGTGCATCCATGAACGGTTCATAATCAAGGGCCGGCACCTTGTTCATTTCAAAATAAATACATCCCTTTTCGGGCAAGGGCCTCACAAGGATATCCAAATCGTTTTTCTTCTGAATGTTATAGGTAAACTCAGCGCCAGGCACAATTTGCAGGTAATAGCAACTTTTTACTGCCGGCAAATGAGTTTGAAAATTCCAGTAATCAAGTCCCCCATAATTCTCCATTACACTTTTGTAACGCACTTCAAAAATGCTTCCCTGCACTACATCAGGCATCACTATTTTCACTCTCGACCAATATTGATCCCCCTTTTCTGTAAACACCGATTTTTTCTGCAATTCTGTCCACTCAATGGCGCCGCCTGCAGTAATGTTAGCCGTTTCACCTTCCACATCTGTTATGCGTTCAAAACCATTTTTCGAATAAAAGGGTATTACAAGTGTTCCTTCATCCATTCCACTTTTAGTGAGAATCTTAATCCGCTTTCGATGCGTGGTAATCATGGCGCCGGTGTTTGATTCATATTCGGTCCATGCAGCATCGAACAGTATTACTGCGCCTGCTCCTGAATCAAAGGCACAGTCCTTCATCTGAATTTCTTCCGCTGAAATATCTTTTGGTTCGGGCAAACTGGGTTGTGCAAACACAAGCGGGCTGACAGAAATAAAAAGCCCCGACAGTATACTAAATCTCAATTTGGACAACATCATACAACAAATAACGCAGTTATCCGTCATTCAAAAAAAGCAAGTTATTGTCTGAAAATTCGAAGATTAATAAATTGCCCTTTGATTATTTTTCTCGGAAGCAATACATTGGAACAAATCTATAATTCAACCTGCATCACAATATTCGTAGTTCGTCTTTGAGCTTTCTTCAATACACAAACATCCTCTCTGCATTGGCCGCTGTGATGAATCCAACTTCTTCGGGTGAAACCTGGTACACTTCAGCAAGTTTTTCCACCACATACTGCAGGTAACTGCTTTCATTTCTCTTGCCCCTGAACGGAACAGGTGTGAGGTAGGGCGAATCAGTTTCCAGCACAAGATGCTCCAACGAAATTTTCGACAACACTTCAGGCAGTCCTGCATTCTTGTAAGTAACCACCCCTCCTATGCCCAACATGAATCCTGCATCAATAATCTGCCTGGCACTTTCGTAACTTCCGCTGAAGCAATGGAAAATTCCACTTAATCCCCTTGACTGGTATTCCTTCACTACGTTCATGGTTTCCTGCATTGCATTCCGGGTATGGATTACAATAGGAAGTTTGTATTGCAACGCCCATTCAATTTGTATCCTGAATGCTTCTAATTGTTGTGTTGTAAAAGTTTTGTCCCAATAAAAATCGAGCCCTATTTCGCCAATGGCAGGAAAACTGCGCTTGACCAGCCATTCTTCCACAACATCAAGCTCCTTTTTGAAATCTTCCTTCACCGAACAAGGATGCAGCCCCATCATCATCACGCACTCCGGAAATGCAGCTTCCGTTTTCAGCATGCTTTCAATCACTTCGCTGTCAATGCCGGGCAGGTAAAATCGTTCAACACCTATAGCCTTAGCTCTTTCAATCATGGCTGCACGATCGTGATCGAACTGGTGAAGGTAGAGATGCGTATGGGTATCAATAATTTTCATCTTGCGAAATTAAGGTGAATGACAAGGCAATAAATAAGGAGGAAGGCTGGCAGTTTTTCCTCGGTCAAAATGGCCGATTCTTGTGTGTGCATTTGTAAAAACTTCGGCTATCAATTAAACCAGTGTGAAGGCTGGCGTCCATAAACAGTAATACAAAAAAGGTGTTTGAAATTCGAAATACTTTGTACCTGGCGCCCTTTATACCATAAGCCTTGATGCCGGAGTTTTTTAATGCAAGCCCAAATAATTTATTGCGCTGTTTGCATTCTTGCTTTCTTTATGTCCCAACAATTTCTATATGGCTTCATTCCAAATAAAATATTGCAACAAGAACTTATTATTCGCAACTATGCTTATGCTGACATGCATACAAACAATTGCGCAACCAGCTACTGACAGTATTTATCAAAAAGGAATTGAAGCCTGGAAACAAGGCCGCATAGAAGAACTAAAAGCAGAAAATGGCTGGCTCAATCTTGTTGGACTTTATTGGCTGCAACCCGGTAAAAACACTTTTGGCAGTTCAAAAGACAATCAAATTGTTTTTCCTCCAAAAAGCATTCAAAAACATGCAGGCTATTTTGAGTGGAATGATGACCGGGTGACATTGATAGCATCAAAAAAAGCTAAGATAAAACTAAGTAATCAGCCAGTGAGCCAGGCCACTATGTACAAACCTGATTCCAATGCAATTCCTGTTTTTTCATCAGGGTCATTGCGCTTCAACGTTGTGGAGCGTGGTGCACAGTTGGGCATTCGGCTCCGCGATTTGAACAGTCCTGATGTGAAGCAATTCACCGCTATTGATTGCTACCCGGCAGACACTACCTGGAGATTGAAGGCAAGGTTGCTGCCTGCAGGACCTTTTGCCACAATAACCATTGCGAATGTGATGGGGCAGATAATGCAACTAAACTCAGCCGGCACTATTCTATTCAAACGAAATGGCATAAGCTATGCCATGGTTGCTATACAGGATGATGACAAAAAGATCTGGACTGTTTTTGCAGATTCTACCAACGGTATAGAAACCTACGGCGCAGGCAGGTTTATTGATATTCCCGCACCTGATTCCATGGGCAATACGGTAGTTGATTTCAACAAAGCCTACAATCCACCATGTGCATTTACTCCGTATGCCACCTGCCCATTGCCACCCCGGCAAAATCTATTGGAGCTCTCCATAACTGCAGGAGAAAAGGATACAAAAAATAAAAGCACCCAAACCAAATCAGGAAACTAGAGGTTTACTTGCAAGTTGATTTTGTTTCAGCCATTGCAGCGTTAAAGGCAAGGCCTCTTTAAGCCTGTCAAATGCCCGCTCGCTGTCGTGAAACACAATGATGCTGCCGGCTTTAGCGTGTTTGATAATTTGCTGAAAACACCATTCGCCCGTTTTGCTCTCGTCAAAATCACCCGTCACCACACTCCACATCACCATGTTTGTGTCCGGTTGTTTTTCTTTCAACAATGCAACTTGCTTCCGTGTTATTCTTCCATAGGGCGGCCTGAAAAGTTTGGATTTAATGAACTGTGCTGCATGGTCAATTTCCGCGAGGTAATCAACCGCTTTGGTTTTGAATCCATTGATATGATGAAAAGTGTGATTGCCGGTTGCATGGCCTGCATCCAATAGCTTTTGGTAAGTGGCAGGATACTTTTTTACATTTTCGCCAATGCAAAAAAAAGTACCCTTCATTTCATAAGCATCCAGCAAATCCAGCACAAAATTCGTCACCTCAGGATGAGGGCCATCATCAAAAGTGAGGTAGACTTCGTTGCCAATTGGCATCGGTCCTTTCCAGGTGAGCCCTTTTGAAAAAAACATGCGTAGCCACCACGGTGTTGAAGTAAGGTAAAACATGATTAAAAGGAATACAGCCGCAATTTAGTATGTCAGCATTCAAAATAAGGCTGAGGACAGAGGTTTAAGGTCAATTCATCCAACCGAAGATTCGAAAACCCAAACTCGTGAACTTTTAAACACGTGAACTTTTCAACCCTTGAACTCGTGAACTCTTGAACACCCGAACTCCTTAACCCTCCAACCTCTCCTATCTTTGCCGCGTATGAAAAAGAAAGTAAGAGTAAGATTTGCACCATCGCCCACTGGCGGCCTGCACCTTGGCGGTGTACGTACAGTGTTGTACAATTATCTGTTTGCCAAACATTACGGCGGCGATTTTGTGCTACGCATTGAAGACACGGACCAGACACGCTTTGTTTCCGGCGCTGAAGATTACATTTTTGAATGCCTTAAATGGTGCGGACTTGAACCCGATGAAAGTGCCATTCATGGTGGAGAATATGGCCCTTACCGCCAAAGCGAAAGAAAGGAAATCTACCACCGCTATGCACATCAATTAGTCGACCAGGGCGATGCATACTATGCATTTGACACCCCGGATGAACTGGAGCAGATGCGGGAGCAATACAAAACGCCTGAGAATCCATCGCCCACCTACAACCAGCATACACGCAAGGCTATGCGCAACTCACTGAACATGGAGTTGGAAGTGGCAAGGGATTTAATTGAATCAGGAACCCCTTATGTAGTTCGTATTAAAATGCCCGAGGATGAAGTGATTGGTTTTACAGACATCATTCGCGGTGCAGTTAATTTCAACACCAGCCAGGTGGATGATAAGGTGTTGCTGAAAGCAGATGGTATGCCCACATACCACCTTGCAGTAGTGGTAGATGACTACCTCATGAAAATCACCCATGCATTTCGTGGCGAGGAATGGCTGAGCAGTGCTCCTGTACACCTGATGCTATGGAAAAAACTGGGTTGGGAAGATGAAATGCCCGAATGGGCACACCTGCCTTTGATAATGGGACCAGATGGGGCTAAACTCAGCAAACGTCATGGCAACAAATACGGTTTCCCCATATTCGCTATGAACTGGACCGACCCGGTGAAAAATGAATTCACTGAAGGATTTCGTGAAAGAGGATTTATGCCGGAAGCTTTCATTAACCTGCTTGCACTCCTGGGCTGGAACGATGGAACCGGGCAAGAAATTTTTTCTAAACAAGAACTTGTTGAAAGATTTTCGCTGGAGCGGGTACACAGCGCCGGCGCACAATTTGATTTTGAAAAAGCAAAATGGTATAACCACGAATGGATAAAGCGTTCTACTGCAGAAAGATTGCTGCCGGATGTAAGATCCCTCTTTCATAACAAGGGCGTTGCTATTGGCGATGACAGCAAACTGAAATCCGTTATTGACATGGTGAAAGAACGGTGCACATTGCTCACCGATTTTTACAACCAATCAGCATTCTTTTTTGTTGACCCTGTTCAGCTGGACACTGAGAGCATGAAAGCCAAATGGAACGACCAGAAGCAATTGTTCTTCACCGAATTGATACGCACCTATACGCTTACTCAATTATGGAATGCAACTGACCTTGAGCATGAATTCAAAGAAATTGCATCGGTAAATGCAATAAAACCCAGTGAACTGATGCTGCCTTTCCGCATCATGCTCGTAGGGGGCAAATTTGGCCCCGGAGTTTTTGACATTGCTGAAACTATAGGCAAGGAGGCCACCGTTGCTCGAATTCACCATGCTTTAAGCATTTTGTAGTTATCCCGTAAAAAGGTCTACTGCATAAATACAAACTAAGTGATTTTCCGGTTGCAATTACCTAAATGGCGTAGTTGCAACCGTTATTCAAATTTTGCCTTTGAGTCCAAAAGCAGGTATTATGGAATGAATGTTGCAAACCGTGAAAAAAGGAGCATTCCCAAACCACGCCTCCCTTTGAACTACACATTTCTTTCAATTTCTGACTATTTTCGAGGCTTCCCTACATTGTTTTTCGCCAGATGCAGCAGAAACCATAATGACATGTGTCTATTACTCACTGCTATATAGATATGAGATTGCTGCCGAAAAAAATCTTGTTTAATCATTTGCCAATTTTCACTCTACAGAATACTGTGGCACAATTAGATAAGAGTTATTGTTATTCCATCAATTATTTAATAAAAAAATATATTAATGAATTGTAATAGCATAAAAAAAATTCACATCTATATTTACCCCTTTAACAATTATTATACACCAAAACCTAACAGAAATGCTTAGTCGTTACAAGATTCTGTTGACTGTGTTAGCTCTGTTTTTCAATTGCGCTTTATTGATGGCGCAGGAGAAAAAGACAGTAACCGGCACAGTTAAAGACAGTAAGGGAACCGCTCTTAGCAACGCAACAGTTGCCGAAAAAGGAGCAAACAACAGCGTTCTCACCGATGCAAACGGAAGTTTCAGCATCAAAGTTTCGAGCAATGCCACATTAGTTATCAGCTATGTGGGCTTTAAGTCAACGGAATTGTCAGTTGCCGGCCAATCAGCCGTTAGCGTGACATTGGAAGGCTCTGGACAAGAGCTGGAAGAAGTAGTAGTAACCTCACTGGGTGTTACTAAAAAGCAGCGTTCGTTGGGTTATGCCCAATCGACAGTGAAGTCCGAACAAATTATGAAGACTGCTCCTACCAACTTTGCATCAGCATTGTATGGTAAGGCACCGGGTGTTCGTGTTGAAGCTAGCCCCGGTGGCGCCACTAGTGGTGTTGCCATCCAAATCAGGGGTGTAAACTCCATCAACGGTAAGACTACCCCGCTCATTATTATGGATGGTGTACCTATTCGCGACGGTGTGTTTAAAAACAATGACTACTGGAGTGACCAGCGCCTCCGTGCAAACGGCTTGGTTGATCTGAACCCCGAAGACATTGACAACATCTCTATCCTGAAAGGCGCTTCTGCTGCTGCCCTTTACGGTTCTGAAGCTGTGAACGGCGTCGTGTTGATTACCACCAAGAGTGGTAAAGGCAAAAAAGGCTTCAGTGTTGATTTCAATGCCAACGCATCGGTTGACAATGTAGCTTACCTGCCTCAGTACCAGCATGTACGGGCTACCGGTTATCCGGTGCAGTACAAAGTATTTAACACTGATGCCAACGGTTTTGTGCAGACAACAGTTAACGGTGTTAGCTACAGAACTTTGCCCGCAGGTTCTATCAACTACGGACCTAAGTTCGATGGCCAGCCTATTATGAGTTGGGACGGCGTGGTTCGTCCTTATTCTGACCAGGGCGACAACTACGGTGCTCTTTTCCAGCAGGCATTTAACCATACAGAAAATATTGCCTTCTCGAATACTACGGATAATTCCAGTACCAGGTTCTCTATGACCAACCAGGGAACACAGGGTGTGAGCCTTGGTTCTGACAACAAAAAAGTGACTGCCAACCTCAACAGTTCACTGAAAATTGGCAAAAAGAACACTGCCGACATCCTCGTAAACTACATCTACCAAAAAGTGCATAACCGTCCTTACTCTGTAGATAGGATGATTAACAACTTCAGCGGTATGATTTCCCGTTTCGATAATGGCGATTGGTACCAGAACAAATACAAAACCAGCCTTGGATATAAGTATGTAACTGGAAGCACCCGCAGCCTTACCCCTGCTGAGAATATCACTTTCGGTAACTACCGTACAGACATTCTCGATTATATGTGGAACGTTAAGGAAAACAACGTGGATGAATTTGAAAACCGCGTTATTGCCAGCCTGACTGATACATGGGATATTGCCCATGGCCTCAAACTTCGTGGCAGGATTTCAACCGACCACACCAATCTGGAGACCATCAGCAAAAACACGTCTTCCATTCCGCTGGTTTATGGATACTCAGGTAGTTACGGTCAATCTAACAGCAACTACACCATTGTTTATGGCGATGCCTTGTTGACCTACAATTACAAAGTGAACCAGGACCTTGATTTGACCGCTATGGCTGGTTATACAGCAAACAAGGAAACTGGATATAATCAAAGTGTGAGTACTAACGGTGGTTTGTCTGCTGAAAATCGTTTCGATTTGACTGCTTCTTACAATACGCCTTACAGCAGTTCTGGCAGCCAGACATCATTAGTAAAAGATGCATGGTTGGGTACTATTAACGCAAACTACAAGAACTACCTGTATGTAGAAGGTACTGTAAGAAGGGACCGTACTTCAACTATGAGTCCTGACAACAATTCCTTTGTTTATCCATCCATCAACTCAGGCTTCGTTTTCTCTGATGCGTTTAAAATGCCTTCTTGGATGAATTATGGTAAGTTAAGGGCATCATGGGGTATTGTGGGTAACTATCCTGCACAATACGCGGCCAACGTGGCTTATGCACCTGGCAACCTTGGTGTTCAGTCATCTGGTACAGGCTCGGTTCTCACCACCACTACCCGTATCAGCCCTTATGGCAACATGAGCATCAAGCCTGAGCAGAAAAATGAATGGGAAATTGGCTTGGAAACCAGGTTATTCAAGAATCGCCTGACACTTGACGCCTCTTACTACGATGCAAGAATTGTCGACCAGATTCTCAGCCTTTCACTTCCCATAACCTCAGGTGCAAGCAGCATTCTTTCCAACGTAGGTACACTGCACAACAGCGGTATCGAAGTTGGCTTGACAGGTACTGCTGTTCAAACCAAAGACTTCAACTGGGATATCACCGTGAACTGGGCGATGAACAAGAACAAAGTTGAACAACTGGCAGCCGGCGCTACTGAATTGATTCATGCTGACTATGACGGTAATGCCGCCCAGCTGAAATCAGTGGTTGGCCAGCCTATGGGTGACCTCTATGCACACCCACTGCTGACCGATGCAAAAGGCAATAACGTGATTGGCAGCGATGGTCTTTACCTGCTGGATGCCAACAAAATGGTTAAATACGGAAACGCTATGCCGAAGGGTGTTGGTGGTATCATCAACAGCTTCCGTTGGAAGACTTTGTCATTGGATGCCGTAATGGACTATAAATATGGTGGCTATGTAATGCCAACAGGCATCAACTGGATGACCAGCCGTGGTCTTACTGAAGAAAGCACTAAGTACATGGACAAAGCCAGCGGTGGTATCACTTACTATCTCGATGCAGCCGGCAAAGGTGTAGCTACTAACAACGCTACTGGTCCTAACGGTGAAAAAGTATATGAAGATGGTATGTTGCTGCCTGGCGTTACAAGTGCCGGTGCTGCTAATACCTACGTTATTTCTCAGGCTTATTATTACTGGAACGTGTACAACTGGGGTGGTCCTCAGTATAGCTCTTCAGAATATTTCCGCTACATCGTGAAGAACGATTACCTGAAAATGCGTGAACTGTCTCTGACCTACACATTGCCGACCAAGATTGCCCAGAAACTCAAGTCCAAGAAAATGCAGTTGTCGGTTTTCGGCCGCAACCTGTTCTACATCTATCGTAGCATCAAGGATATCGATTCTGAGCAGTTGAACGCGGGCTCTTATTGGAGCCAGAACGTGAACAACGCAGGCACCAACCCATCCACCAAATCTGTGGGTGTAATGCTCAGGGCAAGTTTCTAACCAAAACATAAGCGAAAGATTATAATTATGAAAAGACTATTTATATACACAGCAGCGGTACTGGCATTAGGTACCAGCTCCTGTACAAAAAAGCAGTTGGCAGATGCATATCCCAACCCCGCTACAGTGAGTACTACCACTGTTGAAAAACAGTTCGCAGGTGTACTGAATTCATACAATGCAGACGTAATGTATCATTACTGGAACTACTTTGTAGTGCTGCAGAATACTGCCCTGCATTACACACAAGCTGTTGGCTGGCAAAATGCCCCGGCTCAGTACGTTCCGGGCGCTGCTGCTATCTCCGATAGGTGGAGCAGCTACTACACCTTTTTGTCGCAGTACAAAGAGATGGTCAATGTTTACAACAAAATGTCTGAAACCGACAAGAAGGATAAACGCATTTACCTGATAGCTGCCACCATCTACTTCTACGATCATACCCAGAAAGTGGTTGACCTGCATGGTGACATTCCCTGGACCCAGGCTGGTTTGCTGAGCACCAATAATGGCGACTACGCTTCTTCGTACCCCAAATACGATGCGCCTGAAGCCGTTTATACCAAAATGCTCGACGACCTGAAGGGTTTCGCTGATGAGTTGAACACCATTTCAATTCCATCGGGTGTAACTACCGTAATGCAAACGCAGGATTACATCAACCACGGCAACATTGCCCTCTGGAAAAAGTACTGTAACTCGTTGCGTGTAAGGATGCTTACAAGGGTATCGCTTTCCTCAACTTTCGCATCGCGTTATACTTCTGAGATGGCAGCCATCACTTCCAATTCGGCTTCTTATCCTTTGGTATTGACCAATGCTGACAACATCAAGGTTGCCGTGTACAACCTTACAACACCCATCAACTCTACAGACTTTTACAGTGGTTTGATAGGCTGGGGTTCTAACGACATGGCCAACAAAGGCATGATTGACACCATGAATAACAACGCTGACCCAAGGCTCCGCGCAATGTTCCAACCTGGTACAAATGCTGCAGGTGCATACAAGGGTATGGATCCCACTTTGGATGCAACTACTCAGGGCGACCTGATCAAAGGTGGTACCATTTCTGTATACAACTACTCTGCAATCAGCAAGAACAAATACCTGCCCGGCAACATCATCAATGCTGCTGAAGTAAACTTCTTGCTGTCTGAGTACTACCTGAATGCTGGCAACGATGCTGCTGCAAAATCAGCATATGAAACCGGTATCAAGGCTTCTATTGATTTCTACTATGCGCTTCGTCCGCTTAGTGATGACAACTCTTCTGGTACATTGGTTCCTACCAACGATGCTGAGAAAAATGCCTACCTGGCAAGCCCCGGTATCAAATGGGAAAATGCAACCACAAAGGATGCCAAGCTGAACAGGATTGCTGTTCAAAAATGGACAAACTACAGTGTGTTGCAACCATTGGAAAGCTGGGCTGAAATCAGGAGGACTAAACTTCCTAAGCTGACCTTCCAGGTGGACAATACCAATGCGCAGACATTGCCTCCTAACAGGTGGGTATATCCTTCAAGTGAAATTACCTACAACAAACCTAACTACGACGCAGTTGCATCGAAAGATAAACTGAGCACAAAGTTGTTCTGGGATGTGAAGTAGCAGTAGTGTTGATTGACACTTAACACATCTGCAAGATTTAGCAGTGGAGACTGCCTCAGTAAAATGAGGCAGTCTTTTTTTATGCCCTATTCCGAACCACCAATCATTTACTCCACATTCCGATGCTTATTGCATTGAATGGCCCTGGGCTACTTTTTTTTGAGAGGCAAAAAGGCTATTTGACTTTTAACGGGTGAATGCCTGTTTTATCCGAATTTTCCATTCAACAAAAAATGTATGGCCATCCATTCAAAGGCTGCAAAGCAACTACTCTTCGTGCTGGCTGTGATACGATTGCTATTGCCATTTGTTTTGCAGCATCCGTCGTACCAGCCACACCGCGATGAATTTCTGTATCTCGACTACGCCTACCACATGGACTGGGGCTATATGGAAGTACCGCCCCTCTTATCCGTTTTTTCGTGGATACTATCACACCTGTCGCATTCCATTTTCTGGGTTAAATTTTTTCCGGCTTTGTTTGGTGCATTTACGTTTTTGCTATGCGGTAAGATTGTCCTGCATCTTGGCGGAAACCGAATCAGTCTATGGTTGTTGTTCATCGCTTTTACCTTCAGCGGTTTTCTAAGGCTATTCCATTTGTTTCAGCCCGGGTTTCTCGAAGTGTTTAGTTGGACCCTAATTGGCTATTGTATGATTCGCTATGTGCAAACCAACCAACCTAGATGGCTTCTGTATTTTGGAATGGCTTGTGGCATTGGCCTAATGAGCAAATACACTACTGCATTTTACATTGCAGGATTAACCGCTGCGTTGCTCGTAACCAAACATCGCGGCCTGCTCATGCAACGCTACTTCTGGATTGCTGCGTTGCTGGCTTTCACCATCTTTCTGCCCAACATGTGGTGGCAGAATATGCACCGCTTTCCGGTGGTTCACCACATGCAGGAATTGCGCCAAACGCAATTAGTACATGTAAGTGCTTCCGATTTTATTATAGACCAATTGATAAACTGCTTCCCGGTAATTCCTATCTGGCTGGCAGGACTATATTTTGCAGCAATAACATCTGCAGGCAAAGCGTATAGGTGGATAGCCTGGCAGTACCTCATTGTAATAATATTACTGATAATCGGAAGCGGCAAGGGCTATTACGCCATGGGGCTCTATTCCTTGCTGTTTGCCTTTGGCAGTGCACACATGGGCAAGTGGATGGAAAGAAGGCAAGGATTGGCACGTTGGTGGCCTTTAATGGCTATGGCCATACCATGTGCATTGATTATACCCTTTGCGCTGCCAACCTTTGCACCCGTGCAACAGGTGAGATTCTACGAGGCAACCGGCATGAATAAAACTCCTTTGTTCAAATGGGAAGACCAGCAAATGCACCCACTTCCACAGGACTTTGCCGACATGATAGGATGGAAAGAAATGGCCGCTATGGCTGCGAAACAATTTCATGCACTACCAGATAGTGTACAGCGAAACACTATGCTCTATTGCAGGGGCTACTTTACCGCGGGCGCTCTCAACTTCTACAGGAAGGATTTGCATTTGCCAGAAGCCATGAGCGACAATGGCAGCTATCTTTTGTGGATGCCTGAAAATTATCATTTCAAAAACCTGATGATGATTGGACATCGCATGCCTGATGCTGATGATGAAGTGTTCAATCATTTCTCGTCAAGAGCTATACTCGATTCAATGCAGATGCCACTCTTCCGGGAGAACGGCATTAAAGTTTTTCTTTTCAGAAATGCTGACACAGCATTAAACAATTTGGTAGAGAAAAAAATAGCGGAAATGAAAGGGGAGTATTTGAGAAAATAGGTATGTGATTTTGGGTAAAAGGCATGGAACCCATTTTGTCCTTTCATCTTAAACCTTCTGCCTTACACCTTTAACCTTACACCTTTCACCTTACGCCTCTCACCTTACACCTCCCACCCACCATTACCCCTGCGCCTGCATTAACTGCAATACAGGCTGCCAGCGGGTGTCAAACAATGAACGCAAATGATTGTGGTCGGCTTCCGATAAATGAACAATGCCTCTTTTATTCATTGCAACATGTTCGGGTGTGCGGATGCCGGGAATTACTATGCTCACTTCGGGAAAACCAAGGATAAAACTTAACGCCAAAGAAGACAGGGAAGTATCATATTGCTTGGCAACCGGAAGTACTTCAGTTCGCAAAATATCGAGTGTGGTTTGAATGATATTTGGGGTGAGTCTGAAGGACCGATGGTCCTCGGTGCTAAAAGTGGAAGCAGGTTTTATCTTACCACTCAGCAAGCCAAATTGCAAAGGCATGCGTGCAATAATCCCATAACCATTTTGTCCGGCCTTTTTCATAACCGGCACCGCAAGTTGGTTGATAAGATTGAGCACTAACTGAAAGCCCTGCCCTTTCTGCAACTGCAATAACATTTCTGCTTCAGGGTCAGGGGCATACGTGATGAGCGATGCACCCCAATAACGGACTTTGCCTTGCCGCTGTAATTCTTCCATGGCTTCAATGCATTCGCCTTGTTGCAAATGATGCACCCGAGCCACATGCAATTGGTAAAAATCGATGGTATCACGCTGCAGCCGCTGCAAACTCTTCTCACACGCATCTATGAGGTATTGCCTGGAATAATCAACAACAATCTTTCCATCATCGCCTACCTTCTGTCCTACTTTGGTAGCAATGATTACATCATTCCTGTTGCCAAGCACTTCGCCAATAAGTTGCTCTGAATGACCAAGGCCATAGAAGTCTGCCGTATCAAAAAAATTGATACCCGCATCAAGTGCAGCCGTTAGTGCCTGGCGTGAAATATTATCATCTGATGGTCCCCACCCTATTGGCACACCGGCTACGTTGGCCACACCTCCAATAGCCCATGCACCAAAACCTATTTCGCTTACCTGTAAATCAGTATTGCCAAATTTCCGATAGTTCATAAAAATGTGGTTAAAGATTCTTGAGTTTGACTTAGCAACAATTGAATGATTGTCCTTCTGTTCTCCAGTTATTGACATTCAAGCTAAGCCTTAAGCCAGGCAATTTACACACTATCAACCTTTACCTTTGATGGATAATACAATATTCATCTATGAGCAGACCGATTCGTGTACTGGTAGCAAAAGTTGGACTTGACGGCCACGACCGCGGTGCCAAAGTAATTGCCACTGCGCTCCGCGATGCAGGCATGGAGGTAATTTACACAGGCCTGCGGCAAACACCCGAAATGGTGGTAAATGCTGCCTTGCAGGAAGATGTGGATGCTATTGGCATAAGCATTCTCAGTGGCGCACACATGACCGTATTTCCTCGCATCAAGGCACTGATGGATGAAAAAGGAATGCATGATGTATTGCTTACCGGCGGTGGTATTATTCCCGATGACGACATGGTGCAACTCAACAAACTGGGGGTAGGCAAACTGTTTGCACCCGGCACCAACACCCACGACATTGCAGATTATATTGCTGCATGGGCAAAGGATAACAGGTCTTTTTAGTCGC
>JBBIOQ010000088.1:0-18040 GCA_037443285.1 Sphingobacteriales bacterium
GCCATGGCCAAGGAAGCCAATTTTGCAGTACTCGGCGAACGCATTGTGCCACGATTCCAGGTAGATTATGACATCGTGAAACGTGTGCTGAAAGCCACCTTCGATGTTCAGTTCGATATCAATAATACCAAGAACAAAAGCTTTCTGCCACAGGTGGCCACCGGCCGTCCCTGGACAGAAACCGTGGTGAACCGTGCCTATGATGGTGACATTGATTTGTTCAGCGTGAACACCAAGACCAGCCTGGTGTATACTCCTCAAATCAAAAACACCAAACACAATCTTGTCGCCTTCTTTACTGCCATGACGAATGATTACAAATCTGTCAACCAGGAAGTGATGATTTCGAATACGGCTTCTTCACTGCTCACCGATCCATCGGTTCCGGGTCGTACGCAAAACCAGGAACTGCAGGCTGTTTCTTCTATGTCACAAACACGCAGCCTTGCCGGTGTGCTCAGTGCGCAGTATGGGTTTGCCGACAAATACCTTTTCAATGTTGCTTTGCGTGGCGAAGGCAACTCTCGTTTTGGCCCTAATTACCGTTACGGCATGTTCCCGTCAATATCAGCACGGTGGAGGCTTTCACAGGAGAAATTCATGCATGGCTGGAAAGACCTGGACGACCTGAGTTTCAGGGCAAGCTATGGCGAGAGTGGCAACGCTCCCCGCCGCGATTACACCTATTTCAATACCTATACCACCTACAGTTGGAACTACCAGGGACAAAGTGGCGTAGTGCCAACCAATATGGAATTACGCAACCTGCGTTGGGAAACAATACAAGGCACCAATTTGGGTGCCAATATCAGCCTGTTCAAAGGCCGGCTTCGCAGTGATATGGAAATCTACCGTAACCGTACCAAGAACCTGTATTTCGATGGCCTGCAGGTGGCTTCGTACAATGGATACAACAGCGTAAACATGAACGTGGGCACGATGGATAATGACGGTTGGGAAGTGGCAGTTTGGACAGTACCTGTAAAGACAAAAAACTGGACTGTTGGTTTTGATTTTAACCTGAGCCATAACACCAACATCATTCGCGAAATTTCGGAATTCTATCCTTCGCAAGCCGGCAACGTGGCAAATAACGGCGAGTATCTCAGGCTGCTGCAAGTTGATAATCCTTTTGGTGCATTTTACGGGTACAGGTTTAAAGGTGTTTATACCGACCTCGCCTCCACGGTGGCTAAAAGCCCCGGCGGCAAACCAATTATTGGTCCTAATGGTCAAACTATTTACATGAGATTCAATTATCCTAGCATTGATTACGTTTTCAAACCCGGCGATGCCATGTACGAAGACATTAACCATGATGGGAATATTAACTACATGGATGTTGTATATCTCGGTAACAGCAACCCCAAACTGAGCGGTGGTTTTGGCCCAACCGTTACTTTCAAAAACTCCCTGAAGATTTCTGCATTCTTCAGTTTCAGGTATGGATATGACATTGTGAATGGTACCAAGATGAACACCACTAACATGTACCGCTACGACAACCAGAGCACCGCTGTAATGCGCAGGTGGCGTAAGGAAGGTGATGTTACTGATATGCCTCGGGCAGTCATTAACGATGGCTACAACTGGCTGGGAAGCGACCGTTATGTAGAAGATGCTTCGTACCTGCGTTTCAGAACAATTACTGCACGTTACACATTCGACAGAAAGGTGGTAACTAGGTTGCATATGAAAGGGCTGAGTGCATTTGTAACAGCCGAAAACCTGTTCACTTGGACCAAATACACAGGGCAGGATCCGGAAGTTGCAGCTCGTGGAGCCGACCCATTCCGTGTGGCTATTGACTATACCATGACGCCACCGGCAAAAATCTTCACGCTGGGATTGCAAGCCGCATTCTGAGTAAGCTTTTGATAATTCAAATTGAAATGACTGCCATGTACCAAAATATTAAATACGTTCTGATAGTCGCCTGCTTCGCTTCCGTAGCTGCAGGGTGCAGTAAGTGGATGGACCTCAAACCACAGAACGGCATCATCAAAGATGAATTCTGGAAAACCAAAGAGCAGGTAAATGCTGCAGTGACAGGAATGTATGCAAGCATGATGGGTGGCACTACCACAACCGACATCACTGTGGAACGGCCTTTGCCTGAGTTGTTCTTTCTGTGGGGTGAAGCCCGTGCTGATATGATTTCGCCTACATCACGTGCTATTTCAGAAGAAATTGATCTCACCACGCTTAATATCCTATCATCTAACCGGATTACCAACTGGCGATATGTTTATCAAACCATCAACTACTGTAATACTGTAATTGATCTTGCACCGGATGTATTGAAAACCGATGCCACCTTTACGCAAGCACAACTCAACCAGGCATTAAGCCAGGCTTTGGGTATCCGGGCATTGCTGTATTTCTATCTTGTTCGCAGTTTTAATGCAGTGCCACTGAAACTCCATGCTACAGTTAGCGATCAGGATCTTACAGCATTAAAGAAAACCAGTTCGGACACTATACTCACCCAGGTGGTGAAAGATCTGAAGCGGGCCGATTCACTGGCACCACTTACGTTTGGCTCTGATGCTATTGACAAAGGAAGGATTACAAAATATGCAGTAGAGTCCATTTTGGCCGATGTATACCTGTGGATGGATAAATACAACGAGTGCATTGGTGAATGTGAAAAGGTAATTGCAAGCGGACGCTTTGGCCTCGTAGCCGGCGATGCCGGATGGTTCGACAAACTGTATTACAACGGCAACTCTGCCGAACACATATTCGCTTTGCAGTTTGATGCACAAAAACTCAACTCTTTTTATTTCATGCATGCCACCACCGGCCGCAGGTGGACAGCAGCACCTCACCTGATGGAAGATGTGTTTGGCCTTGATGTAGTGAACTACCCACCAAAGGTGGACATCCGTGGTGATGGCGGCTCATTGCGTGCCGGAGACCTGACCATTTGGAAGTATGTTGGCGCCAATAGCAACAACTCATTGCGCAGTGCTGAGCAGTCTTACGCGCAATGGATTTTCTACCGCTTTGCCGACATCGTGATGATGAAGGCTGAGGCTTTGAACGAACTCAATAAACCACTGGAAGCCTGGGAACAGGTGAAACTGATTCGCAACCGTGCTGGTGCATTTGATTTCAAAGGGTTGCCTGACAGTACCAACAAAACTTCGATGCAGAATTTTATTCTGGAAGAAAGGCAGCGTGAGTTTGCTTTTGAAGGTAAACGCTGGTACGATGTACTGAGGGTAGCCAAACGCAATAACTATCAGCGTCTCGACTTGTTACTTACTATGGCCACCATCAGCGTGCCACCCGATAAGCAGCAATCAGCACTGGCAAAACTGCGCGACAAGAACAGCCATTACTTCCCGATTTATTACTACGAATTGCAGACCAATAAACTGCTGGAGCAAAATCCATTTTATAAATAATTCATTACACACCGGGTCATGAAAAAATTAAACAAGGGATTATTTGTGGCGCTTACCATTACAGCCATTGGTTATTATATGGCAGGCTGTAAAAAGGAAGCGTACCGCCTTGAAACCACGGGCGATGTAAACATTGTAGGCTACCTGGAAAAATATCCCGACTCGTTTTCACTGTTCAAGCAAATACTTGACAGAACAGAAACATCGGCTTTTCTGAATGCCTATGGTACATACACCTGTTTTGCTCCTACCAATTCAGGCGTGAGAAATTACCTTAAAATAATTGGTGCCGACTCTGTTGGATCGGCTGATATAAACGTGCTGAAAGAAATGGTGAAGTACCACCTCCTGGGCGACACTATTTCCACCGGAAATTTCACCGATGGTAAATTGCCACTGCCCACTATGCTTGGTCAATATCTCATCACTGGGGTGGCAAATAAGGATGGTGTTTCACGCTATATAATTAACCGTCAGTCATGGATTTACCAGTCGAACATAAAAACCGGCAACGGCATTATTCATGAGATTAGCGAAGTGCTCATACCCCCGAGCAAAACACTTGCACAGGCTCTTGAATCAAAACCTGATTACAGCATTTTTGTGCAGGCCATGAAGGAAACAGGGTACTATGATACAGTGAACACTGTAAACCCCGACCCGGCCAAACGTTGGTACACTGTACTTGCTGAACCTAACAAGGCGCTTGCCGATAGCGGCATCAACAGCTATGCCGACCTTAAAAAGAAATATTCTCAAACAGGAAATCCGAAAGACCCCAAAGACAGCCTGCACATGTACATGGCTTACCACATTCTCGATGGATTGAAATACCTGGCCGATATCATAACAGCCAGCGCCCACCAGACACTGTTGCCGCAGGAAGTAGTGAGTTCCAAACTGGAAAACCAGCGAGTGTTGATCAACGATGATGTGTTCAACAATGTTTACGAGCCCGGTGTGGAACTCATCAGGGAAATAAGCGACAATAGTTCAACCAATGGTGTATGGCATTCATCGAGCGGACATTTTATGGTGAAGTTTCGCAAGCCACAGGCTGTTTATTGGGACGTGAGTTCGTTTGATGAAATCATGAAACTGCCTGCATACTACAAGCGCCAGAATTACAGGTTCGTAAAGGCCAACGAACTCGACTGGCCTATCAAAGACATTGACTGGCATTACAATTCGGCCAGCACCACCATGACTTATTCCTACAGTACATCGAGCAGTATAACCCGCTATATGTACAATTGGGACGCCAACATTCTTCCCATGGGTTTGCCGGCACGTGCAGCATGGTGGGAATTCAAAACACCAGTAATTGTAAAGGGCCGTTACAAAGTGTGGATATGCTATCGCACACAGCGCCAAAGCACCAGTTCGCAGTGTATATGCAATGTGCGCATCAATGGCGAACTGATGCAACGTCCGTTTGCATTCACCGATTTCATCCCTGCAGGTACTGATGCTGAACGTGAGGCCATTGGCTGGAAGCGCTACATTGAAAACACCACCGATGGCAACTTCGCCTCCAGGCTTGTAGGAACTGTCGACATTCAAACCACGCAACGCCATGTGCTACGCATTGAAGCGATTACAGGCACGCAGAACACCAACAACCTCGATATGATCCATTTCATACCGGTTGACCAGAACCAGGTGCTGCCTCGGTTTGCACCTGATGGTACTAAAGTTTGGCAATAAGAAAGTGAATGTCGGAAAAAGCACAAATGCAACCGAAACATAGAAACAGAAAAACTAATCTGATGTCAATGAATAAAATCTTGCTGGCTGTTGCACTTGGGGTATCCCTGGGTATTGCGTCCTGTAAAAAGGATTGGGATGCTCACAACCAGGTAACGGATGCTGGTGCATCCAAGAACCTGCTGGAGCATGTGAAGGCAAATACCAGCCTGAGTAAGTTTGCTGATTTGCTCACCAAAACAGGATACGATACGGTAATAGCTTCTTCCAAAAACTACACTGTGTTTGCACCCACCAATGATGCACTAGCCACGCTTGACCCCGCTGTGGCAAACGACACAGCAAAACTGCGCAAGTTTGTGGGCAACCATATTGCATTACTCCGGTATTTCACTTACGCTTCGCCCGATACTTTGCGCATTGCAATGCTAAGCGGCAAGTACAATAACATGTATGGCAAAAAAGTGGAAACAGCTGCCATCACTACAGCTGATGAATTTGCCAGTAACGGCGCATTGCAGGTGATAGACAAAATGCTGCCTGTGCTCAGCAATTGCTGGGAAGTAGTAGAATCATCTGCTGATTTTCCGGTGAAGCAACGCGACTTCCTGATCAGTCTCAATTACGATGGGTTCGATTCTTCGAAGGCCGTGCAGATTGGTGTTGACCCTGTAACAGGCAAACCCGTTTACAAACCCGGTTCAGGCTATGTTGCCAGCAATATGTATTGGGACAAAGTGTACGACATGCGCAATGAATCGCAGCAGTATACATTTTTTGCACTGCAGGATCTGCCTTATGAATCAGAAAAAACAGTATTTAAGCCTTACTATGCAACAGGCACAACCGATAGTACAGACAGGCTCTCAGCATTTTGTGTGGTGAAAGATTTTGCCATCAAAGGATATGTGCCACAGGACAAACTGCCAGATACCCTTGTGTCGAAATTTGGAGTGAAACTGCCGGTGAATAAAGCGGCTATTGTAAAGACGATTAAGACTAGCAACGGAATTATTTATGTAATGAGTGGCCTTTCAGTTATCCCGAAAAACAAGTTCAAATCCATTGTGATTGAAGCCGAAAACTACAACGGCTACAGCAACGACAGGCGTAGCAATACTTACTTCCGCGACAGGTATAATCCACTCACAGGTAAAAATATCAGGGATGTGCTGGTTTCAGGGCATGGTGTGGCACAGTTCAACCTGCGCTACGATATAGCTGAAATGCCTACCCTGAAATACAAAGCATATTGGGTGGCAGTAAACGATTTTCAAACCACTACGCATACACAGCTGTTAGGAATTGGAACCCCCACCAGTACAGTGTTTGCCTACACTACTGTGCCGCTTGCCAGCTACGCCGAAGCGCTGATTGGTGAATACACACACACCAAATACGAGCCTGTATTCAACATCTATCTCACAGCGGCCAACAGCACCACAGCTGCTGCCAACCCGCTTGTGTGCGATTATATCCGTCTCGAACCGGTGCTTTAATAAAATTGATCAAGTACTACAATCAAATTGATGTGATGTATAGTGCAACATTCCAGATAAAAAAACTGACTGCTTTTGCCTTGCTGCTATGTGCCGGCTCATTGCTTGGACAAAAGGCCGACAAGGTGCAAACAGCTTCGTACAAAAAGCAGCCTAACGATACTTTGTATGTGAGCGGCGTTGTTACCGATGCCAGCTCAAAAACAGGGGCGCAGGGAATCAGAATTGCTGTGAAGGGTTTTTCAGCAACCATCACCGATCCCACAGGCAATTTCAAACTGCGTGTTCCTGCCTATGATGCTTTATTGCAAGTGGATGGCGAAGGTTACCAATCGGTGAATGTTTCGCTGAAGGGAAGAAAAACATTGGCCATTGCGTTACACGATGAATCACATCCTTCAGTCTATGAATCCATTGTACTTCCTTATGGTACGAAACTGAAGAGTGATGCTCCTGAAGCCGCCACACAGTTCCAGGCCGATGGTAGTTGGGGCAATCCATATGAAATGCCGGATGCTCAACTGCAAGGCCATGTTGCCGGTTTGAATTCCATCAGGAGGAGTGGCTCACCAGGCGTTGGAGCCAACATGTTCCTGCGTGGTTATACTTCGCTTTATGCCACCAACAAGCCACTGGTGGTGATTGACAACATGGTGTATGACTACAACGATTATGGCGAATCCATCATAGCAAACAACTATACCAATCCCCTTGCACTCATTGATGTGAAGGATATTGACCAGGTATCGGTACTAAAAGATGCTTCATCGATGTATGGAACAAAAGGTGCCAACGGTGCAATCATCATTACCACCGCAAGGGCCAAACAGCAGGCTACAAAAATTGATTTCGGTGCATATACCGGGGTAAATTTTGCGCCGCAAAACCTGCCTGTTATGAATGCTTCAGATTACCGGGTGTACCTGAGCGAAATGTTGCAAAGCAAAGGCATGAGCAGCAGTGATATTGCAAGCCTGCCTTACATGAACGATTCCAAAACCCCTTATTACTATTCCACGCACAACAATACCGACTGGCAGAAGAAGATCTTTGAAAACAGCGTAAACTCCAATTATTACCTTAAAGTCACCGGGGGCGACAACATTGCCACCTATGCGCTGAGCATGGGTTATATGAAAAATAGTGGAGTAGTAAAAGCTACCGACCTTACCCGCTATAATACAAGGTTCAATGCCCAGTTCAACTTCTCACAACGCTTCACAGGTACAGCCAACCTGTCATTTACTTACAACGAACAAAACCTGAAAGACCAGGGTATTGCAAACAACACCAATCCAATTTATTTGTCACTGGTGAAAGCTCCTTTTTTCACCGACAGGGATGTGAATGAAAACGGAACCGTATCGCCCAACTTAGCCGATGCAGATGCTTTGAATGTAAGCAATCCTGCGGCGGTGATCGATGTGATGCAGGCCTACAACAAATACTATCGTTTCTTCGGTTCGTTTGGTTTTAAATACGAAATCTCGAAGCATGTAAATGCTGCTACCTTGTTTGGCATTACGTACGACAAAGTGCGTGAAAATGTTTTTATTCCTCGCAAAGGGGTAGCCAATGATACGGTGCCAAATGCTGTCATCGACAGCAGGCTGGGTGCGCAGGTAAAACGCTTATTTTCCATTTACAACGATACACGTCTTAATTACAATAATGCATGGGGTAAACATCACTTCAATGCTAACCTCGGCATGCGTTACCAGGGCAACCAGGCCGAACAGGATTTTGCACTGGGTTTTAACTCGGCAACAGATGAATTGGTGAGTGTACAGAATGGTGTGAACCTCTTGCGCCAGGTAGGAGGCGACATTGGCGAATGGAACTGGATGAATGTTTATGTGAATGCAGACTACAATTTCGGCAACCGGTTTTTCATAGGATTTAATACGGCAATGGATGCTTCATCACGCTTTGGGGAGCAAACGACCTCCGGCATTAAAATTGGAAGTGTGCCCATGGCTGTAATGCCTTCCGTGAGTGCTGCATGGCTGGTTTCTTCAGAAAAATTCATGGCCAACAGCCGTATCTCCTACCTGAAACTGCGGGCCAGCTACAGTTTCACCGGTAACGATGATATTGGCAACTACAGCAGCAAGCAAACGTACGCATCGCAAAACCTGCTGGGTTTGCAGGGGCTTGTTCGCAGCGGCATTTCCAATCCTTATCTCCATTGGGAAAAAGTGGCACGGCAAAATATAGGCGTTGACCTCGGGTTCTGGAACGACCGTGTGCAGCTGAGTGCCGATGGATGGCAAAACAAAACCACCAACATGCTGGTGTACCAGCCGTTGGAAACGGTTACTGGATTCAAGCAGGTAATTACCAATGATGGTTCCATGAATACTAAAGGTCTGGACCTGATGCTGAATGTTCGTGTGCTCAATCATCGCAACCTGAAATGGGACATCTCTGCCAATGCTTCTACTTACAAAAACGAAGTATTGAGTGTGCCCGGCGGCAGCTTCACTACCAATTTTGCAGGCGCTACCATGCTTACCCGCAATGGCGATGTAGCCAACCTGTTTTACGGTCTCAAAACAGAAGGAGTATTCAGTACCGATGCAGAAGCTACATCGAGTGGTTTGCAAAAGAAAATGCCTGATGGAAGTCTGCGTGCCTTTGCCGGTGGGGATGTTCATTTCACCGACCTGAATGGTGACAAACTGATCGACGACAAGGACCGCACCGTTATTGGCAATCCCAACCCTTCCTGGACTGGCGGCATCAATAACCGCATTTCCTGGAAGCGTTTCACTTTCGATGTGATGTTCACCTTCACCAAGGGCAACGATGTGTACAACTACCTGAGACAGCAACTTGAATCGGAGAGTGGCACACAAAACCAACTGCAAAGTGTAGCCAACCGTTGGCGTGCAAACGGGCAGGTGACAAGCACGCCCAAAGCCACCTGGGGCGACCCCATGGGCAATGCTGCCTTCAGCGACCGCTGGATTGAAGATGGTTCGTATTTCAGGCTGCGTGAGTTGAATGTGGCGTACAACGTGCCCATTAAAAAGCAAGGATTCATTAAGGACCTCAACATTTATGCATCGGGCTACAACCTGCTCACCTTCACCAAATACTTGGGTTACGATCCTGAATTCAGCGCTAACCCCAGCGTATTTGCACAAGGTATCGACACCGGCCTCAACCCGCAATTCATCAGCATCATGGGTGGCGTCAAGCTGGGATTGTAAGCCTGTGCGTGCAAAAAACGATGTTGAATAATTGAAACGAAAAACGACATGAACAACAGGTGGCAAATGGAATGAAAGCCATAGCTGCCAATTGATAAAAGAACAACGTATGAAAGTATTTGCATGTAGAAGCCTGTTGGCATTTGCCCTGGTCGGTTTGTTGCTTACACAAACGGGCTGTAAGAAAACTTTCGAAAAGGATCCGCAGCAGGAACTTGACGTAACGCAATTGTACCGCAACGTGAATGATGCGGACGCTGCTGTAATCGGCCTGTACGGCAAATTCCTGAATCTTGCCGACCGCTACATCCTGCTCAATGAGTTGCGGGCTGACATGCTCAACTTTACGAACAATGCGGATGAATACATACGCCAGATCAGTACGCACAGTGTAACGTCTGAAAATCCGTACACCAGCCCAAGGCCGTTTTATGAACTCATTACTAACTGCAACGATGTGCTGTATCATTTCAACCTGATGCGGGCTGAAAAGAAAATGAATGAGGATGATTACGACCAGCGGTATAGCGATGTTGGCGCTTTGCGTTCATTCCTTTACCTGCAACTAGGCATTCACTATGGCAAGATTCCCTATGTAACCAATCCGCTTGCAACTGTTGATGAAGTGAAAAATGCTTCTCTTTTTCCCAAAATAACATTCGATGTCTTGCTAGATAGCCTAATCGCATTTACCGAGGCATTGCCCTTCAAAGACCCTTATCCTGCAGGTACTAATCTCAACCTTTCGGTAGATGGTTACAGCACTGCAAAATTTTTCGTCAATAAGAAATGCCTGCTGGGTGATCTCAACCTATGGAAGGGAAATTATGTACAGGCTGCCACCTGGTACCGGCAAGTGTTGGAGACAAGTACCAGCGGCACACAGGGGGCACGCTATTTCATGCAATACAAATTAGGCTGGAACGGCAGTTCTGAGGACCACTACATCACTTACTCCCGTGCGGGTGATGCCAGTACGCTGGTTTGGGAGCCGCAATGGCGTTATATGTTTCAGCGTTCGCAGGACAATGGATTTGATTATGAATGGATTTGGGTAATGCCATTTGATTACAAATTCAAACCCGATAACCCATTGGTGAAATTGTTTTCACCTGTGGGCGGCCAATACCTGGTGAAGCCCTCCAAACAGGCAATTGATTATTGGAACAGCCAGTTGCAGCGCCCTGTTTCCGGCCAGACCGGTGCGATTCCTTACGATGCCCGCGGCCTTTTCACCTGGCGTGAAATAGGTGGGCAGCCGGTTGTAATGAAATACCTCTACAATTATATCAACTACAACACCAATATGGCCAACCTTCCATTGCAGAAGGATGGCAAATGGTTCCTCTATCGGCAAACTCACCTGCATCTCCGTTTTGCGGAGGCGGCCAACCGGGCAGGGCAGCGCAGGCTTGCATATGGCTTTTTCAATAGTGGAATTGGCGGGGCCTTTGCACCACCCTCAGGTGTTACTGACGTAACCAAGTACATGAATACGCTGGACCAACCATATCCTTTCAATTTCGATGCCCGAAACAGTGGTGCTACCGGTGTGCCTTACTTCAGGTCCGACTGGTACCGCAATATCGGCATTCGTGCCCGTGCCAACCTGCAGAACTATGTGCTGGCCGGTGTGGATAGTACCCGTGAAATTGAAGACGGCCTGATACAAGAAGGCGCACTTGAAAATGGATTTGAAGGCACCCGCTGGCCGGACCTGCTGAGGGTAGCATTGCGTCGCAATGACCCCGCCTTCCTGGCTGATAAAGTGTATGGTAAATTACTGAAAGATGGTAACCCTGAAGCTGCAGCGGTAAGGGCCAAACTGATGAACAAGGAAAATTGGTACCTGCCATTCAGTTTGTAAAAGATAGTTTCATACGCAAGCAAGAAAGAGACGGGTTATGCCTACGGTATGTAGCGTAACCCTCTTTTTTTGAAAAAGCAGTTGCTACAGGTTGCTTTGTTCGTCCAATAGGCCATTCATCCTGGGAAAACTGCCTCATGATTCAAGCATAATAATGATAAACCCATTTCTACATAAAGGATTGAGGCAAATTTCTTTGGCAGTCATGATGCTGCTGGCTGTTTTCATACAGGCCAACCATGTGCAGGCACAGTCGCCCGAAGGTATTGCCGCACCCAAACCACTTTACCGCGACCCCATTTACGATGGCGCTGCTGACCCGGTTCTCGTCTGGAACCAGACTGAGAAAAAATGGTTCATGTTTTACACTAACCGGCGTGCCAATGTGCCCGGTCTGGATGGTGTTACCTGGGTGCACGGAACCCGCATTGGCATTGCCGAATCGGCCGATGGTACCCACTGGAAATACCGCGACACGGCAGACATTCAATACAGGCCAGATACTGGCTACACCCACTGGGCACCCGAAGTGATGGAAGCAAACGGTCTTTATCACATGTTCCTTACTTATGTTCCGGGTGTGTTTACCGATTGGAAGCATCCGCGTCATATCATTCACCTCACCAGCAAAGACCTGCTGCACTGGCAATACAAAAGCACCTTGCCGCTGGCTTCGGAAAAAGTAATTGATGCCTGTATATTCAGAATGCCGGATGAAAGCTGGCGGCTTTGGTACAACAATGAGTCCGACAAAAAGAGCATTTACTATGCCGACAGCAAGGATTTGGAAACCTGGACTGACCACGGCAAAGCAGTGGGCGACCGTTCTGGCGAAGGCCCGAAGGTTTTTGCATGGAAGGGATTCTACTGGATGGTGGTAGACAATTGGGCAGGGCTGGGCGTTTACCGCAGCACCGACCTGACAAGGTGGGAGAAACAGCCCGACAGGCTTTTAGAAACTCCCGGCACCGGTCCGGAGGATGGCTCAATAGGAGGGCATCCCGATGTGGTAGTTTCTGGTGGTCGTGCCTGGGTGTATTATTTCATCCATCCCAACCGGAACGCCGGGAAGGATGGCTATGAAAAACGCAGAAGCCTGATTCAAGTGGCGGAACTGGGTTTCAAAGATGGCTGGATTACCTGCGACCGAAACGCCACTACCTATGTTCACCTTGAGCCTCCCGTAAAAAGCAAATTTTCTCACCATTCTAAGAAGCATAACAACAAAGCCAGCGACAAATAGGCAATCCGTTTTGAAACAAAGAAATTCACCCGACAATGAAACATACTGCTAAACTGATTTCACTCCTGGTGGCAGCGGCATTTTGTAAGCCTGCCATTTCCCAGCGCCTCATGGAACGCCTCGACCGTGGGCTTTCCGTAGTGGCTGCTGCCGATGGAAAGGCTTTTGTGAGCTGGCGACTGCTGGTGCAGGATGATGAAAAAATCGCCTTCAATATCTACCGGCAAGCAGGCACTGATAAACCTAAAAAACTCAATGCAAAGCCCATTGTGGATGTGACCAGTTTCACCGATGCCGGCTATGACACTACAAATCAGCAAACCTATGTGGTGAAGGATGTAGTGAAGGGTAAGGAAGTGGCTTCTTCCAAACCATTTGTGCTTCCGGCTCATGCTGCGCCATATTTTTCCATAAAACTGCAAACCCCGGCAGGCTATGCTCCCAACGACGGCAGCATCGGCGACCTGGACGGCGACGGACAGTTTGAAATCATCCTGCACCAGGCCGGCCGCGGCAAGGACAACTCGCAGGCGGGCATCACTGACCCGCCCATCCTCCAGGCGTACAAGTTGGATGGTACTTTGCTCTGGAGTATCAACCTTGGGAGAAATATTCGCGAAGGCGCACACTACACCCAGTTCATGGTATACGACCTCGATGGTGATGGCAAGGCTGAGGTAGCTATGAAAACTGCTGACGGAACTATTGACGGCAGAGGCAATGTGATTGGCGACTCATCCAAAGACTTCCGCAATGCGAAGGGTTATGTTTTGGCCGGCCCCGAATTCCTGACCGTATTCAATGGCCTCACCGGCGAAGCCATTTCCACGGTTGACTACATTCCGCCACGCCATCCCGACACCCAAAACCCCACCGAACAGCAGCTAAAGGCAATGTGGGGCGATGGCTATGGCAACCGCATGGACCGCTTCCTGGCTTGTGTGGCTTACCTGGATGGCGTTCATCCCACCCTGGTGATGTGCCGCGGTTATTACACCCGTACCGTGCTGGCAGCCTGGGATTTTAAAAACAAGAAACTGGAAAAACGTTGGGTGTTTGATACGGATGAGGGTAAAAAGGAATACGCCGGGCAAGGCAATCACAACCTAACCGTTGCCGATGTTGACGGCGATGGTCGTGATGAAATTGTGTACGGCGCCATGTGCGTTGATGACAATGGCAAAGGACTCTACACCACTGGCATGGGCCATGGGGATGCCTTGCATGTTAGTGACCTCGACCCTACAAGGCCGGGCCTGGAAGTGTTCGATATCCAGGAGAGATTTGATGATGCAGGTGCCAGTTTTCGCGATGCCCGCACGGGGGAAATCATTTGGAAGAAAGCCTCCATTAAGGCCGGTGAGGATGGCGAAGGTCCTGGCCGCGGGCTGGCTTTGGATATAGACCCCCGCTACCCGGGTTTTGAATGTTGGGTAGCAGGCGCAGGAATCACTGGCCTGTTCGATGCCAAAGGCAACAAGATTGCCGACCGCAACCCGGCCTGTAACATGGGCATATTTTGGGATGGCGATGTGCTGAGCGAGATTCTGAATGGAACCACCGTAGAAAAATGGGACTATGAAAACGCAAAACCGGTGTTGATGTTTGACGCAGCCAGGTTCAACTGCGTAAAGAACAACGGTACCAAATCGAACCCTGTGCTTAGCGCCGACCTCTGGGGCGATTGGCGGGAGGAGATCATCTACCGCACTGCCGACAATCAGGAACTGAGGATTTTCGGCACCACCATCCCTACCCAAAAGAAATTCTACACCTTCATGCAGGACCCCCAGTATCGACTGAGTATTGTGTGGCAAAATGTGGCCTACAACCAGCCGCCACATACCAGCTTTTTTGTGGGTGAAGGCATGCAGCCTCCACCTAAACCAAAAATCACCATCATTGGTGGTAAGTAGCTTGTAAAAAAAACATTGCAGAGAATTGAAGAACTACCGAAAATTCGCAAATGGGCTTTCAGCCTGCATTCTAAATCTGCTGGTGGCAGGTGTGGGTGGAGGACTGTTTGCTCAGCCGGCAAGTACAACGGAATGGTGGCATAGCAAGCCCCGTGAATTGCACTACCGTCCTGATGGCGGGGGTTTCCGCCTTGTGCATGGTAACCGCCGTTTCAACCGGGCTTTGTACGGCACCAATACAGGCTTCAGGGCAGAGGCAGGCGACCTGCCTGAGTTTGCCCTCTACTTGCCGGGCATGGGCGGCAATATCCGCTTTGCATTGGCAAAAGGCAGCCGTGCCAAATGGCTTACCGAAGCCGACAGTATTGAAACGCTTTACACTCCCGGCAGGATGGAATACATCATTCGCGATGCCTTACTGGGGAAGGGCAGCCTTACTGTTCAGGTGCTAGCCATGGCCAATGCCGAAGGATTGGTGGTGAAAATGACCGCTTCATCCATCCCCGATTCGGTCAAATTGCTCTGCGCCTATGGAGGCGTGAGCGGCAAAAAATTCAGTCGCGATGGCGACATTGGCGCCGACCCTGAATCAGTCTTTTATCTTAACCCTAACGACTGCGACGGAAATGCCTTCCAAATTGCTGGTTCAGCTTTTGCCTTAGCCTATGGCAAAGAGGCCAAAACTATTAGCGGGGCTTTTCCAACGGGCGCCCAGCTAAAAAGCATTGATGCCCGGGTGTTGAATTCACCATCTTCCCTGCTGCTTGCACAGCCTTCCAATGATTTTCCCATGTTGTCAGCCAATGTGATACTGCCGGACGGTGAACCATTGTATATCGCCTGGCAAACAGGATTAAGGACAATGAGCTACCAACAACTGCCTTCATTGTTCGATAGCGCACTTGCCGCAGCCAAAACGCTGGCTGGCAGGGTAAAACTTAATACGCCCGACCCTTGGATAAACACCCTGGGCGGCACATTGGCCATGGCTGCCGATGCCATCTGGGAAGAACCTTCGTACCTGCACGGTGCCGTAGCATGGCGTATGAGATTACCGGCATGGCGAGGTGCTTATGTGGCCGACCCTTTGGGCTGGCACGACCGTGCAAGAATGCATTTCAGCAGTTATGCCAAAAGCCAGGTGAGTAGTCCATCAGTGGCTCCGGTGGTGATGGATACTGCATTGCACCTGGCCCGTCACCTGGAAAAAATGGGCACCTCCATGTTTAGCAGTGGCTATATCTGCCGCAATCCAAACGGCGATATCCGGCCGCACCATTACGACATGAACCTGGTGTTCATCGACCAGTTGCTCACCCATTTCAACTGGACAGGGGATACAGCTTTTGTTCGCCGGATGTGGCCGGTCATTCAACGGCACCTCGATTGGGAAAAACGAAATTTCGACATGGATGGCGATGGCCTGTATGATGCCTACTGTTGCATTTGGGCCAGTGATGCACTGCAATACAGCGGGGGCGGGGTCACTCATTCCTCTGCCTACAATTACCGGGCTTTCAGTGCGGCTGCCAGGCTGGCCAGGGTGCTGGGTGAAGACGGCTCGGCTTATGCCGATGAGGCAAACAAGATTTTACATGCCCTGCAAACTAAACTCTGGCTTCCTGCCACCGGCTGTTTTGCCGAATACAAAGACCTGCTGGGAAAGCAAATGGTACATCCCGCCGCCGGGCTATGGACTTTTTACCACGCCATGGAAGCTGGAATAGCCAATTCGTTGCAGGCCTGGCAAATGACGCATTATGTTGATTCCGAAATTCCACACATACCAGTGAATGCAGCAGGCCTTGAACCCGGGATGGAAATGCTGAGCACCACCAACTGGATGCCCTACACCTGGAGCATCAACAATGTGGCACTGGCAGAACAGTTGCACACCAGCCTCGCCTATTGGCAGGCAGGCCGAAGCGATGAAGCTTACCACCTCTGGAAAAGCGCACTTGCAGAAAGCATGTATCTCGGTGCCAGCCCGGGCGGCTTCGAGCAGTTGAGTTATTACGATGCTGTCCGCGGCGAACTCTACCGCGATTTTGCCGACCCCATTGGCATGGCAGCCCGCTCACTGGTGGAAGGGCTGTTCGGGATAAAACCGAATTTACTGACTGACACCCTGGAAATACAGCCGGGCCTGCCATCGGCATGGCCGGAGGCCAGCCTCCAGGTGCCGGACATCAGTTTTGAATTCCATCAAGCGGGAACAAAGGATAATTACCGGCTAAAGACTTTTTTTGCCAAAGCACTGGCCCTGCACTTTCGCCTGAAGGCCCGCGGAACAGGGCTTCCAGTAGTGATGGTGAACGGACACCCGGCTAAAAAGATAGCCTTTGTTAAGGACGGTGTTGGGCAGCCAATGTTCGATATCATCGATACAGCCTCAGCAAGTTTTGAGGTGACAATCGATTGGAAAGGAAATGCACCCGAAAGCGGGTCACTGGCCTTTGAACTTCTTGGCGGCGGCAGTTTTTCCAACACATTCAAACAGGCCATTCCGCTCAAGGTGTTTGACCCACAACAGGCTTTGCAAGGCAGCAGTATCAATAGGCAGACCATCCGGGCAGTTGCAAAAAACGTACCCGGCAGCAAATCCATTTTTGTGCAATTGAAGCAGGATTTGGCCCAATGGTGGGCGCCTGTTTTGCTGGAAATAAAACCTGGCATTCGTGTGGCTGGCTGCAGGCTGGAAGGTGAAAGTGCAATCCTGGAAATGACGGGAATTTCACCCAAAAACGAGCAGCCGGTTTGGGTGAATGGAACACCGGTGCAGGTTGGTTTTGTACGCACTAAATCAGGGTATCAATTCACGCTGCCAACCCGATTGCTTTTACCCGGCACCAACAGCATCGGGCTGAAAGACAGCGCTGGAAAAATAAAATCGACTCAGTTTAGCAATTGGCATATTACGGTGCCTGCCTCTAAAACCTGGGAGCAGGTGGACATTGCTGCCAGCCTCAACGCAAAACTGACCGACATTTTCGAACAGCATTACCTTTCTCCCCGACCTGTTGGCCCTACACTGCAACTGCCTACGCAAGGCATTGGCAACTGGTGCTACCCGCTGGTGACGGCCATCATCAACGACAGCGGGTTCCGGAAGAAAGCAGCTTTGGCAGGCAATCGTTTCATGATACCGCAGGGAATAGCGTTTGCTTCCAATGGTGAAGC
>JBBIOQ010000089.1:0-17980 GCA_037443285.1 Sphingobacteriales bacterium
CATTTACTGAAAGATGCAGGATTCCTATGCATCCCTGTCACCGCAGATTTTAGCGGACCCAGGCTTCAACGGTTCATTGCAAGAAACAGCAGGGACTATAAAGTGGTTGAATAACAGGGGTTGCTGCCCTAATGCATTTTCATTTCATACTGCACATTTCGCTGCATACTGAATGTGCTGTTGAGAATCCTCAGGCCATTGAATCCTTTCCAATATTATCTTTAAGGCCTCCCTGTTCTGTGACTTTTTATGAACGGAGCAGGCTTGCCACCATCCAATCATTCATGTAAAAAAAACTGTACAAATGTTACAACTGGACTGGATTATTGTGCTACTCTATTTTGTAGTTGTTTCTGTTTACGGCTACTGGATCTTTCAGCGAAAAAAGAAAGCTGAGCAAAGTTCCGCTGATTTCTTTCTTGCCGAAGGCGCCCTCACCTGGTGGGCAATCGGCGCATCACTCATTGCCTCCAACATTTCCGCTGAACAAATGACGGGCATGAGTGGCTCGGGATTTCAACTGGGCTTGGCAATTTCATCGTATGAATGGATGGCAGCCATTACGTTGGTAATCGTTGCCGTTTTTTTCATGCCTGTTTACCTCAAGAACCGCATTTTCACCATGCCGCAGTTTTTGCATGAACGCTACAATGCAAAAGTGGCAATGATTATGGCGGTGTTCTGGTTGTTACTCTACATCGTTGTGAACCTGTTATCGATTCTCTACCTCGGTGCCGTTGCTATATCGGGCATCAGCGGATGGAACTTTACGCTTTGTGTTTTCCTGCTGGCTATTTTTTCAGTTGTCATTGCACTGGGTGGCATGAAAGTGGTAGGCTATACATCGGCTATCCAGGTTTTCTTCCTGGTACTGAGTGGATTCATTGGCCTGTACATTGCGCTTGACATGATTGGCGGCGCAACCGGTGGAATTGGGAAAGGATTTTCTATCCTCACCAAAGAAGCATCTGACCATTTTCAAATGATCTTCAAAAAAGACAATCCTCATTACATTGACCTTCCGGGAATTAGTGTGCTGGTAGGCGGTATGTGGATAGCCAACCTCAATTACTGGGGATGCAACCAGTACATTACACAACGTGCATTGGGTGCAAGCCTGCCTGTAGCACGCAAAGGCCTTTTGTTTGCTGCATTTCTTAAAATGCTAATGCCTGTCATCATTGTTGTTCCGGGCATCGCCATTTACTACCTCTATCAGCATAATATGATTGATGTATCGTTGATCAACATCACCAAAGACGGCAGTGTTGTAGCTGATAGCAACAAGGCATATCCAGCTTTGCTGAAGTTGTTGCCCATTGGCGTAAAAGGCGTTACAGTGGCGGCTTTTGCAGCAACGGTTATCGCATCGCTTGCAGCCAAAGTAAACAGCATCAGTACCATTTTCACCCTCGATATCTACAAGAAAGTATTTGAAAAAGATGCCGGTGAAAGAAAACTGGTGTACATCGGCAAAGTGGCCATCATTGCTTCTACCATTATTGGTGTACTCCTTACTATGGGATTAGGCGATGCACTCATGGGCGAAGGCAAACAGGGTTTCCAGTACATACAGGAATATACAGGCTTTGTTTCGCCAGGCATTTTCGCCATGTTCCTGTTGGGCTTTTTCTGGAAAAAAACCACTTCAAATGCGGCATTGTTTGCTACCATTGGCGGGTTCATTTTTTCAGTGATACTAAAGTTCCTTCCCGGGATAATTAACCTTGAACCGCTTCATGCCTTTGGACTGGCAGTTACCAATGCAAAGGGTGTTTTCGAAATTCCATTTCTCGATCGTATGTCTATCGTGTTCATTCTTTGCGTAATCGGCATGTATTTCATCAGCATGTATGAAAACAAGCGAGGCTATACACCACATGGTCTTGAAATTGATGCGAAAATGTTCAAGACCTCAACCGGTTTTGCCATTGGGTCGCTGATTATTATTGGCTTGCTGGTTGCATTGTACACTGCTTTCTGGTAGCAGGTACATAGCATCGGGCATGCATAGAAATGAATTCGAGAATTCTCTGTTTTCAACAAGCGTAACATGCATATACAAGCTGAACAATCTGCCGGCAGCATTAAAGTCCAGGGCAGCCACAATATTTTCAAAATCTCGCTGATTGCCGCTCTTGCCGGATTCATATTTGGTTTTGATACCGTGGTGATTTCAGGAGCAAATCTGCCCATTAAGGAGTTGTGGCATACAACTCCATGGTTTCACGGGTTCTTTATCATGTCCATGGCATTGTGGGGAACAGTGGTAGGCGCCATTTTTGGTGGCGGTCCAACACAAGCCCTGGGCCGCAAAAAAGTGTTGTTTTGGGTAGGCATTTTCTTTAGCATATCCGCTTTGGGTTCTGCATTTGCACAGGACCCATACACATTTTCGTTGTTCCGTTTCATTGGCGGCTTGGGTATTGGCGTTTCATCAATAGCTGCACCTGCCTACATATCCGAAATTTCAACACCAGCTACCCGGGGACGGTTGGTGGCCATGTATCAGTTCAACATTGTATTTGGCATCCTCATTGCTTTTTTGTCAAACTATTTTTTGCAAGGGGTGGGTGGCGAAAACGACTGGAGGTTTATGCTGGGTGTGATGGCGATTCCAGCGCTGTTGTACACTGCCATGGTAACTGGCATTCCGGAAAGTCCTCGTTGGCTGATTGCAAAAAAAGGAAACGATGAACTGGCAAAAGCGGTGTTCGAAAAAATGGGAATTTCAAATGCAGATGAGTTGATTGATTCTATTCGGAAAAGTTTGCAGCATGAAACTTCAGGAGGACGAGCCTCCAGTTTTTTCAGTGCCAAATACAGCCGCATATTGTGGCTGGCATTCCTGGTGGCATTTTTCAACCAATGGTCGGGTATCAATTTTATCCTTTACTATGCACCCGAAATTTTGGAACGTGCAGGCCTCGCTTCGAAGGAATCTTTGTTTAATTCCATATTGATAGGCGGCACAAATCTTGTGTTCACGTTTGTGGGGCTTTACCTTATTGACAAAGCCGGAAGAAAAACACTGTTGCTCCTTGGCTCCTGTGGTTACATCATGAGTTTAGCACTTGTGTCATGGTGTTTTTACACACATGCAAGCCCGGGTTTGTTGCTTGTATTCCTTCTCATGTTCATTGCATCCCATGCCATTGGACAGGGCGCAGTTATTTGGGTTTTCATCTCTGAAATTTTTCCTAACAAAGTGCGTTCCATGGGGCAGTCGTTTGGTGCCAGCGTGCATTGGGTGTTTGCTGCATTCATCACGCTCATAACACCTGTTTTTCTTGATGCGGAAAATGGCATTTTCAAAGACAATCCCTGGCCCATATTCGCCTTCTTCGCCGGCATGATGTTATTGCAATTGATTTGGGTATTAACCAAAGTGCCCGAAACAAAAGGTGTTTCGCTGGAAGAGCTCGAAAGAAAAATGGTGCATGACTAAGGAAAGAAATTCCGTTTGAGGGCAATTTAATTAATGGAACTGGCTGCAGTGTTTGCGTGAACAACAACTGCAGCCAGTTTTCTTTTTTATGAAATGTGTCAGAATGCAACCTCTGCATTCCCTTCCAGCATTTGTTGCGCCAGCGGAAACAGCACATTGTTTTCCAGGTGCACGTGCTGGTGCAGGTCTTCTTCAAATGCTTTCAATTCATCAATCACCAGCCGGTGAGTAGTGCATGCATCACCTGGTGCTGTGTAGTTGTTGAGCAACTGGCGAATGGCATAAAGATTGTCGCCGGCTTCGGTGTGCTCGGCTTCCATAACTGAAATGGGGCCCGACAAAAAATTGGGAGGAAGTGAATTGCTATCTTGCTGGTGGTACACTTGCTGTATCCTTGGAAATAATATCATTTCTTCCTTCTGCATGTGCTGCATTAAATCTGATGCTGTGGCCATAAACAAATCGTACACCTGCTGCATGTGCGGGTAACGACTGCCATGTTTTGTCACCACTTTTTCCAGGTGGTACTTAATGGCCGGTGCTGCCTGCCTAACATAGAAATGATGCTTTAGTAATATGCGGCCAATGAGTTGCACTGCATCACTTTGCTGGAGTTCAGGAGCATCGGGTTCGGCAATGGCTGCCTCCAGTTCTGGCAAGAGCAATGAAGTATCAATGCCAGCTTCGGCACAGGCATCGGCCAGCGGACGTTTTCCTTTGCAGCAAAAATCAAGATGATATTTTTCAAAAACGGTTGCTGCAGGATGGTGCTGGCGTACAATGCCAGCCAACGTGGTTTGAAGTAATGATTCCATATTTGGTTGTGTTTTATTTCAGGCCGCTAAACTATTGTGTGCCCGTTCCGCAGTTTATGCGTTCAATCATACAGATGGTGGTTCACCTACGCCACCTGGTTTTTTCACATTTCAATAATAAAAGCTGTTCGTTTTTGAAGTTGCAGGTTTTGAACAATCAGCAATTTGCCAGGTAATATTATCATTTACCTTCACTGCAAAACGAATGATTCATGAAACATTGCGTGGCCATAGTGTTGCTGCTTGCATCGTTGCAAGTATCCTCGCAAAAAATTGAAAACATCATTATTGTCACTACGGATGGATTTCGCTGGCAGGAAGTATTTAACGGCATGGATTCCGCCATTGCCAATAACAAAAGATTCAGCGAAGGTGACAGTACTTACATCTATGAACATTACTGGAGCCCGGATGTGCAGGAACGCAGAAAAAAGCTTTTGCCTTTTATTTGGAATACCATTGCGGTACAAGGGCAGTTGTATGGCAACAGGCTGCTCGGCAGCGAAGTAAACAACGCAAACCCTTACTGGTTCAGCTATCCCGGTTATAGCGAAATCATGACCGGGCATGTGGACACGGCCATCAATACCAACAGCTATCCACCCAACCCGCATGTTACATTGCTTGAATATCTGAATCAGCAATCCAAACTCAAGGGCCATGTAGCTGCTTTTGGCGCATGGAATGCATTCGACAGGATTTTAAATGAACAGCGAAGTGGTTTGAATGTAGTATCTGCTTTTGATAAATCGGGAGGCAATAAGCCCGACGCCAGCCAGCAACTCATCAACCAGATGTTGCAGGATTCTTACAAGCCGTGGGGCAACGGAGAGTGCTTTGACGTTTTTACCCACTACGCTGCTTTGCATGAACTGAAAGTAAAGAAACCACGTGTGCTTTTCATTGGTTACGGCGAAACTGACGAATGGGCTCACGCAGGCAAATATCGCAGCTACCTTGATGCCGCCCACCAGGTGGACGCCTGGCTGCAACAGTTGTGGGATGCTGTGCAAAGTGATCCGCAATACAAAAACAAGACGGCCATTTTTGTAACCACCGATCACGGCCGCGGCGACAAAACAAAATCGAAATGGACCGACCACGGACAAAGTGTTGAAGATGCCTACCAGATTTGGTTTGGCGTAATGGCGCCTGGAATTCCCGCGAAAGGAGAGGTGAAAGAAAAAGGCATATACTACCAAAAGCAGTTTGCCCAGACCATGGCAAAAATGATGGGCTACAACTATAAGCCGCAGCACGAAGTGGCAAAGGAAATTGAAGCTGTGTGGAAGTGACATGCCTCTTTGCCTACCATTCAATCATCAACGTCTATGGCATTAATTGAATTGTTGACTGCCCGCCTGCATTTGCGAAAATTAATACCGGATGATGCTGCTGCAATTAGCAGCCTTCGGTCAGATGAAACGGTGAACAAATTCATCAACCGTTCCAGGGAGCAAGGCCTTCAAGTGGCAACTGCATTCATTACACAGATCAACCAAACCATTGATGAGAACAGACTTTTCTATTGGGCAATCACCCTTAAGGATAGTCCAAAACCGATCGGTACAATTTGCCTGTGGAATATTTCTGAGGACTGGACAACAGCTGAAGTCGGATTTGAAATAATCCCTGCATTTCAGGGCAAGGGAATAATGCAGGAAGCGTTGGAAGCCGTGCTGCAATACGCATTTTCAACCTGCCGTTTTGTAAAACTCAAAGCTATTGTGCATCCCGAAAATCTGCGGTCCATCAAGCTGCTTTCGCGGAATGGCTTCATGCGCAATGGTGAAATCCAACCTGGTGGCGCTGAAAATTGTCTTGTCTTTACAAGAACATCCCCAACGAAAACTGATTGATGAAAAAGTGGAAAGGCGCTGCAATGAACAGGCCTGCTTATTCCTCCATTGTTATGCTTATTACCTTCAATTCCTTGCCTTTCTTTACCCCTGCCAGGTAGCTGCCGCATGCTGGGCAGGAGGTGCCAAAGCTGCTCATGTGAAACAATATTCCGCATTCTGAACATTCGGCTTCGCCGGGAATAATTTCAATATGCAGCGAAGCCTTTGCCAGCAGGGTATCATCTTTTATAGCATCAAAGGCAAACCGGAGCGCATCAATTTCAATGCCGCTCAACTCACCAATTTGCAATGTGATAGCCGAAGCGTAACCGTTTCCTTCTGTGGGTATGGCTTTTTCTGCAATGGACAAAATGGACTGTGCTATAGAAAGCTCATGCATAATCTAAACATAAGAAACTATTCTCCTTCGGATGCTGCCGGCTTGATGGGATTGGTTGTTGCTGCAGTTTTTTCCGCGGCTGCTCTTCTTTTCTTTTCAGCAGCATATGCTTCGCGGCTTGCCAGCGCATCATCATACAATTTATTCCAACCGTTATTAATGTTCTCGGCCTTTAAGGCGCATGGAGCAGGTTCGGCAGTTTGGAAAAGTGCACCTTCCTTGGGGCAGGCACGTACACATTCGCCACAATAGATGCAAACGGCCCGGTTGAAATGATAGGTTTGTTTGCCTTCCATGTCCTGGCTAAATACAATTGCGCCGGGTGGGCATACTGCCTCACAACGGCGACACCAGATGCAAAGGCTTTCTTCGAAGCCGATGAGCCCCCGGTAATCATCAGGTTTGAATGTGGGCTCAAAAGGATACTTTGTAGTAACTGGTTGCCTGAATATGTTGCCGATGGCGTTAAGGAATGTTTTCATCTTCTTGTTGTTTATCGGGCTGTGCAGGAAAGGCACGGATCGTAGGATGCAATGATAGCAGGCACAGAGCCGTATTCATTTCCTTCAAAGGCTTCTACCATACCGGCAATATTGCTGAACGTGGGAGCTTTTATTTTTAGTCGTTCGAGCATCTGCGTTTTGTTGCCTTTGGCATAGTAAAATAATTCGCCACGTGGGGCTTCGAGTCTTACAACAGCTTCACCGTCGGGGAATGCTTTTGTTTCAGTAACCAATTCTCCTTCCGGCAATCCATTGATTACATTTTGGATAATACGGATGGAAACATACAGCTCACGCAGGCGCACCATGTTGCGTGCATACACATCACCGGCAGTGTCGGTAATCATTTCAAAGCCCACTTCTTTCCATGGCAACAGGTCTTCGGTGTCGTTGCGCACATCAATTGCCAGGCCTGCAGAACGAGCAAAGGGACCCACTACATTCAGGCGCATAGCCGTTTCCTTTGTAATGACACCAGCGCCTTTGTTCTTGAGTGAAAGTGTCCAGTTGTTGCTATAGATATCAACCAACTCATCCAACTGTGGCATGAATGTTTTCAACCTGGCTATAATGCTGTTGGCTACCAGCGGTTTCAGGTCGCGGGCCACACCACCCACAATTGAAAAATCATACTGGATTCGGTTACCGCAAACAGCCTCCAGCAGTTCCATGGCAAATTCACGGTACTGCATCGTTTTCATAAACAAGGCTTCGAAGCCGGAATTTTCTGCTACGTGACTCAGGCAGAGCAAATGCGAGTGAATGCGGTCAAGTTCTATCACCAGCATGCGCAAGTATTTTGCCCGCTTCGGTATTTCAATCTTCACCAGTTTTTCGGCGACTTGTGAGTAGGCTGTTGTGTGTGAAATGGAACATAGTCCACACACACGTCCTACCACAAAACTCACCTGCCTGAATTTGAATTTTGTGCAGCATGCTTTTTCAATACCACGGTGCACATAGTACACATTGGCATCGGTGCGTACTACTTTTTCGTTTTCGGTAGTGAACTTAAAGTGCAGGGGTTCCAGCAGTGAAATGTGCTGCGCACCTATTGGTATTTCGTATTGCTTTGACATAACTGTAAAATATCTTAACCACTTAATTTCCTACTCCTCATTTGCCTTTGCGAAGCGGTCCTGATTCAAAATCGGGTTCCAGCACAAAACCTTTGGAAGTATTTTCAATGCTAATGTTCATAAGGTCAACCAATTCAGCTTCTGCCACCCATGCCGAAGGAACAATTTCCCGAATGCTGGGTATCATTTCATCAGGATTTACCAATGCGTAAAATGTGGTGATGTCGCCGGGAGGTGCATAGTTGCTGAAGAACCACTGCACTTCCATTTGCTGACCAAGGTCAACGGCATTCATCACAATGAAGTGGTGCATTGCAGGATTGTAAAAGCTACGGATGTCGTCCCTGAGTGTTGCAAGGTTTGTTTCTATTTTGTTCATGACAATGCAGGTTTTAAAACTTCAGCAGCTACATGCCTGCGGTTGAATTGATTATCTTCCTTCACAGCGTGTTTATTCAATCGAACAGATTCTTCCATGCTTTTCGATTTCTGCTCAAGGATGGCAAGTGCCTGCACTACGCCGTCAATGATTTGCTCAGGTCTTGTGCCGCAGCCACATACATATACGTCTACAGGTATGTATTGGTCTATGCCGCCTTCGCAGTTGTACATACCCCTGAACACGCCGCCGGTGCTGGCACAGGCTCCGCATGCAAGGACCACCTTGGGCTCGGGCATTTGCGCATAAATTTCCACCAGCCTTTCGCGGCTGCGCTTGGTGACCGGTCCGGTTACCAGCAGTATATCGCTCTGTTTGGGATTGCCGGTGTTAATCATTCCAAAGCGTTCAATGTCGTACTTGGGAGCCAGGCAGGCAAGTATTTCAATGTCGCAGCCATTGCATCCGCCTGCATTGTAGTGCAGTATCCATGGCGATTTTTTTCTGTATGCAGCAAGCTTCATGACAAACTGTTGATGATTAAATTGATGAAGGCAAGTGTAAATGAAACTGCCAACGAAAAGCGCAGCATCTGCTTGTAATTCACCCGTGCAGAAGAATTGTCCAGTGCATTGATGTACAAAAAGACAAACACCACCAGGACGATGCCAAGCAGGATACTGTTCCCTGCAAACAGGTACACCAATGTGTAGCAGAAAACATAGTCGAGCCATTTTGCCGTATACACTGCTTCATAGAACAAGCCTGAAAATTCGAGATCTGCCCCGCCTGTTATTTCCTGGTGTGCTTCGGCCACATCAAAAGGAGATTTCTTGAGTTTGATAGGCAATACAAGCAGTAAGGCAATAAAGGCAAGAGGCATCTTAAACAGCAAGGGTTCGCTGCTGGCAAATGCAGTGCTGGCTTCAAAACTTCCTGTAAGCATGAAGATGGAAACGGCAATCAGAATTAATATCGGTTCGTACGCAAGAATGCTGATGGCCATGCGGTTGGCGCCAAGGTGGCTGAAGATGGAACGTGTGCTGTATGCAGCCATGATAAGCAATGCTGCAGAAAGCAAATGAAGAAAAATCACCAGGATTAAATCGCCACCCAACAGCAACACAGCCAATGCAAACCACAAGGCCACAAAATGCATGATGCCCAGGAAGGCATGGGCGGAATGCACGACCATTTTTCTTTTATCCGCCAGCTTCAGAAAATCGTAGAAGGGCTGCAACAAAGGCGGCCCAATGCGGCGCTGCATGCGTGCCTTGATGATTCTTTCGAAACCAAAGAGCAAACCGCCGAGTATTGGCGCCAGTACAACAAGCAATAAGGCAATGATCAAGTGGTTCATAATAAAGCATTTTACAGCATGGCTACAACAAGCAACGCTACAAAAAATACAATGCCGGCAGTAGTGAAATAAGGTGTTGCCCGGTCAGTAGAAAAATAGAAGGAAGAGAAAGAGTAATTCACTTTTTCACCACACATATACTCTTTGGCCCTATCGACATTTTTAAACCGTACAAACATGGCGCAAATGAGTGCAACCGGCAGCACAAAAAAGGCTATGAGCATGGGCACCATGGGCAGGTTCATGGTGTCTATGATTACAATCCCTCCCGCTGTGCTTACAGCAATAGGTATATTCAATGCTTGCGCAGCCACAGGGGCAAAGTAATCGGTGAGCAACAGCGGCAGCGCAAAAATGCTGAGCGCAATGAGTGCCAGCAGTATAGCGATGGTGCCTGAATAAAATGGACCTGTTTTGTCAAATTTTATCCTGTCTTGTTCTCCGGTACGATTTATCAGCAAGCCCATTACCTTGAAATAGAGTAATGCAAGCACTGCACCACCGCATGCAACTGCTACTAAAGTCAGCGCTCCGAGCAGCCTCGATTGTGTGGCGTACGTACCCAATGTTTCAATGCTCAGCCATTTGCCGATGAATGCACCAAAAGGGGGCAACAGCAAACTCATGAAGCCAATGGTCAAGACCAATGCAGTAAATGGACCACTTTCACTCAGCCGGTCCATATCGCTGGTTTCCTTGAGGTGAAACACCCGCTCCAGGATGCCAGCATTGAGGAACAGCATGCTCTTGCTAATGCCATGAAACAGCATGAGCACCAGCGCAGCGACTAAGGTTACGGGTGTACCCACTGCACCCATCATCATCATGAGTGCCAGCAGGGCAATGGTGGAATGTGCCAGAATGCGTTTGAGGTTGTCTTGCGATAGCGCACCAATGGCAGCTGTCAAAAACACAAAGCCGGTAAGTGCAATGATGACGGAAGCAACAGGTGTATTTTTCAAAGCAGGCGCCAGGCGCAAAATGACAAATGGGGCAATCTTGACCATGGTGCTGGAGTGTAGCAATGCACTTACAGGCGTGGGAGCTACCATGGCGCCGAGCAACCATTTGCTGAACGGCATTTGAGCGCCTTTAATGAGTGCAGCAATACTCATCAAAGCCAATGGCAGCAAGATGCCTGTTGCCGATGCATGCGAAAGCAGGTTGGTAAAGGTTGCCTCGCCATACCCATTGTAATGAACAAAATAAATGGCAGCCATTATGGCCACGCCGCCTATCTGGTTCATCCAAAGTGCAGTGACGGCATTTCTTTCCGAAATCTCGTCCCTGCGGAAACTGATGAGCAGGTAAGATGCCAGTGTGGTGAGTTCGAAAAACAGGAAGAAATATTCGAGGTTGTCGCTGGAGACTACGAGGTTCATAGCTGCGATGAACCAGAAGATGATAAACAGAAAATATTTTTTACGGAATGAGCTGCACGGCTCTTCATCAATATAGCGAAGCGAGAAAATGGCAATGATGCCACTAATCACATTGATAAGCACAAACATGAAGGCGCTCAGTTTGTCTGCCATCAGCTGCGGCGCTTCAGTGGTGGGAAGTGTTTTCACCAGGTATAGCAAACCACCGAGTTGCAATACACTCAGTAGCCCCACCAGCACACTTTTTTTACGCACAGCTACCCAGCCAAAGAAAAGCAGCAGGAGTATGTCTGCTCCGGCTATTACTTCATTAGCATACTTCGGCAACGCCACATAAAATGCGCTGTTGGTGTTGAAGAATGCATAAAAAGCAAAAGCAGAAATAAAAATCGATGCTGCAATTACCAGCCATCGTGCCAGGTTTTTATGAACTACCAATAACAAGGCGCTCACAACAAGGGGCAGCACAAACAGCCCAACAAGACAATCATTCATAACCCGGAATTTAAAATACCTGAGTCATCGCTAAATTAGAAACTGCACAGCCGGCGCTTCATGACAAGCGTCACTGTTTTGGGTGACGTGTGTTAGGTATTGGAGCAGTGTGAAAATGGCCACTTCATAAGTGAGGGCAGCAGGTACGTTGTATCACCATCATCCTTTCACCTTCATCGATTGCAGTTCACTCAGAAAAGCGTTGGCGAAATGGTCAAAAGCCAGCAGGAGGTTTTGTTGTGCCTGCTTGCTGAGGCTTGTGCCAAGTTCCCAATCATAGCCTGCTATGGCCAGGGTGTAAGCTTTCGGTTTTGTTTGGTAGAGTTCCTTAGCCAGGTACAACACGGTTTCAGCGCTCTGCATGTGTGAAGAAAAGTAGTAGTTAGAGCCAGGCATGCAAGGCCTGATGGCAAACCCCTTTTCCAGCGTTTCCTGCGAGGCATCGGCAAAAATCACTACTGCGTATTCGCTTACCAGCAGTGCATCTTCCACCTGTAGTTGGTAGCGGTATTCAATATCAACATTTTCCGTTTCCAATGCTGCCAGCATATCCGCAAAACGCCAACCCAGCCCGTCATCGCTTCGGCCGCTGTTGCCTATGCCTATTACCAGTATGCCCTTTTTGTCAGCCTTTGAGTAGTTCATCAATCAATTCGCCTTTGTAGTTGTATAGTTCTGCTTTCAGCGGCATTTTACCCATAGCCTGCGTTGCGCAGCTCAGGCAGGGATCGTAGGCACGAATGGCCACTTCTACCTGGTTGAGCATACTGTCAGTTACGTGTCCCTTGCGGCTGATTACATTGTTGGCTACCCACTTCACAGCGGTGTTCATAGCATCGTTGTTGTGTGTAGTACTCACAATAAGGTTGCAGCGGGTTATCATCCCTTTTTCATCTACTTCATAGTGGTGAGTAAGGGTGCCGCGGGGCGCCTCGATGATGCCGATTCCTTTGCTGCGCCGCATGCCCTTTCGAACAAGGTCATCTCCATGCAGGTCATCATCGTGGAGTAAATCCTTGATGACTTCGGCCGCATGCAGCACTTCAATGAGCCTGGCCCAATGCGAATACATGGTGCTGTTATTCACTTTTTTGCCAGTAAATGCAATGAAGTCCTGCCGGGCTTTTTCGGCCAACGGTGTAGGAATGTAATCACATATGTTCATGCGGGCCAGCGGGCCCACACGGTTCCAGCCTTTTTCGCGGCCCAGTTTTTTGAGGTATGGAAACTTCATGTACGACCACTGGGCCACGGCTTCCGAAAAATATTCCTGGTACAAGTCAGTTGAAATATCATTGAGGGTTCGGTCGCCTTCGCTGTCGATGGCCCGCAGCTTGCCGTCGTACATATCGAGGCCACCTGTTTCGTTCACCATGCCCATATGGCCTGAAGGAAATTGCGCAAAATCGTCGAGGAACCTGCGGTGTTTTTCGTGGTAGTCCCGCATAAAATCCACCATGCCCAGGCTCCATTCAATCATAGTGTCGATGTTCTCAATGTTCTTGCCATCCAGAAAGTAGTCACGCTCTTTTTCAGTAAATGTTTTGTGCACACCACCCGGCACGGCCAGTATGCCGTGGATTTTTTTTCCGGCTACGGCTTTGATGATTTCCTGCCCAAACTTGCGCATGGTAATGCCTTTCACGGCGAGGTCGCGATTCTCTTCGGCCACCGCCACCACATTCCTCTTTTCTGCCGGGGCATCAACGCCAAAAAGCAGGTCGGGCGAAGCGAGGTAGAAAAAGTGCAGCGCATGGCTTTGGAAAATTTGACCGAAGTGCATGAGGCAGCGCAGTTTGGTAGCGGTGGGCGAAAGGTCCTTTGGGTCGATGCCTACAATCTGGTCAATGGCTTTGGCCGCCGCAAGGTGGTGGCTCACGGGGCAAATGCCGCAAAGCCTTTGTACCAGCACTGGCGCCTCCCAATAAGGATGGCCCTGGATGAAACGTTCAAAACCTCGAAACTCCACGATGTGAAAGAAGGAGTCTTTCACCTGTCCGTATTCATCGAGGTGAATGGTGACACGGCCGTGGCCTTCCACACGGGTTACCGGGTCTATGGTGATTTTTCGGTTCATTGTTGTTTTTTTTGCTGCAGGCTACATGCTACAAGCCTCATGTTGGTCATTCATTGCTTAATGGCAAAATCTGTATTTCAAATTGCCTTCCCTCCTCAGTCATACTTAAATTCCGAATACAAAATCGAATACTCCTCGCCCCAGAGCAGGTTTTTCACTGCTTTCCAGATGTGGTTGGCATCTGGCGGGCAGCCGGGTATGTGGTAATCTATCTTCACTATTTCGTTGCAGGCATACACCCTGTCGAGGATTTTCGGCAGGTCTTCGTGGTAGGGAATGGTGCTGGCACCCGGCTCGCTGGTGGGCGAATTGAGGAAGGCTTCTTCCAGGCATTCGCTCAGCGGTATGGAGTTGCGCATGCTGGGCAATCCGCCCCATACAGAGCATTCGCCCATGGCTACCAGTATGTCGCAATGCTCCCTGAATTTGCGCAGCGTTTCCACGTTTTCCGAATTGCACACTCCACCTTCCACCAGGCCAATATGGCAGCGGCTGGTGAAGGTTTTAAAATCGGTAAGAGGTGATTTGTCAAATGATACCAGTTCCACCAAATCAAGTAGTTCAGTGTCCACATCCAACAGGCTCATGTGGCAACCAAAGCAGCCGGCCAGCGATACGGTAGCCACAATTTTTTTGCCCATTACTGCTTCGCGTTTGCGGTGCACCTGTCGTTTCTTGTTGTAGTCGTGCTGCACACTTTCCATGTCGAATTTCCTTTCGCCAAAGGGTGCAGCCATGCTGGCATCGCGTACAATAATGGCGCCTGTGGGGCATATCTTCATGGCGCGAAGCGCCTGCTCATCGGTGAGGCGTGCCTCCTGTTCATAGTCAATGCCCACAAAGGTTTCATTGCCTCGGTTCTGGTATTCGAACACCTGTTTGCCGTCGCTGGTTTTTACTTCCACCACGCAGCGCATGCATTTGATGCAGCGGTTGTGCTCCATCACCATGCGGGTGGGGTTAAAGTCAACAATACGGTCCTTGAACAGGTGCGGAAAGCGGGTGCTCGACACGCCCAGTTCGTAGCCCATGTGCTGCAGGTCGCAGTTGCCGCTTTTTTCGCAGGAAGGGCAAATGTGGTTGCCCTCGGCAAACATCATTTCCACCAGTGCCTTGCGGGTATCGTTCAGTTCGGGCGTGTTCACCTCCACCGTCAGTCCTTCGTCCACTTTTTCGGTGCAGGCGGGCTGGTACTTGCCATTGATTTTGCAGGTGCAAACCCTGCAGGTACCGAGTGGTGGTTCAATGTGCGGATAGTAGCAAAGTGAAGGAATGAAGATGCCATTTTCACGGGCTACCTGCACCAGGTTGCGGCCTTTTTCGGCTTCAATGGTTTTGCCGTCTATTGTTATGTTCACTTTTTGTGCCATAACTGGTTTTATGGTTTGTATTTGTCGTATTCTTCGGTGGCTGCTTCCATGTCAAACTTCAGGTTGAGGCCATTGTATGCCTTGTCGAGGCGGGCATGGAAATAGTCTTGAAATTTGTCCATAGCGGCAAGCAGGCTGTTTGTAGCCGTTTTGCCTAGGCCGCAGCGGCTGGTATTTTTCATAATGAGGCCCCAGCTTTTGAGTTCTTCCAGGTCTTTTGCGTTGGCCAGTCCGTTATCAAGCCTTTCCAGCTTGCGCTGAATGATGAAATTGCCGGCACGGCAGGGCGTGCATATGCCGCAGCTTTCACTCTTGAAAAACTCTGAGAAGTTGAGCAGCACTTTCACCAGGTCGCGTTGCTTGTTGAATATCATGAAGGAGCCACCGCAGCGGATATCCTTACGTGCCAGCAGGTCCAGCATGCTGATGCGGCGGTACTTGTCTTTGATTGAAATACATTCACCCGAGGGGCCGCTGACCTGGATATAGTAAGGGTCTTCGGCTTCACAGAGTTCCAGCAGTTCGGCCACCGTCATACCCCATTCTATTTCGTAAATGCCCGGCTGCCGGCAGTCGCCCGAAACGCTGATGAGCTTAACACCCGGCGAGCCCGGGATGCCCAGTTGTGCATAAGCATCGGCCCCCATTTCAATAATGCGGGTGGCAGCGCAAAAAGTTTCTACGTTGTTGATGACTGTGGGCTGCTGCAGGTAGCCTTTCTCCACCGGGAAATACCATTTGGTGCGTGGCTCTCCCCGCTTGCCTTCCAGGCTTTCCAGCAGGGCGGTTTCCTCGCCGCACACATACGAGCCTGCGCCCATTTGTATGCGTATGTCAAAATCAAATCCCTGGATATTGCCGCAGATTTTTCCCAGCAGGCCGGCGGCACGGTATTGAGCAATAGCCTCGTCCAGCCTCGGTTTCAGCCAGCGGTACTCGCCCCGCAGGTAAATGATGCCTTCGGTAGCGCCGATGGTATAACCGCAGAGCAGCATGCCTTCTATCAATGTTTCCGGCATGGTGTTGATGAGTACACGGTCTTTAAAAGTGCCGGGCTCGCCTTCATCGGCATTGCACACCACGTAACGTGGAGTAGCAGGCTGCACCCTTGCAAGGTCCCATTTTTTCCAGGTGGGATAGTAAGCCCCGCCGCGGCCGCTCAGTTGGGCATTGCGCATTTCAGTCAGTACGCCTTCGGGCCCAAGTTTGGCAGCTTTGGCAAGTACGCTGCCGGGTGTAAATTCTTTGAAAAATACAGTGCCTCCGGGTGGTGTATAGCGTATGTTATCGGCCGGAAAGTCGCACAGCGATTCGGGGTCGGCCCCACGGCGCAGTGCGTTTATAGTATCCTTCACCTTAATGGCATTAAGGTTGGTAAATGGATGAAAGTTGATGAGGGCGGCAGGTTCTTGGTCGCTGAGGCCGATGCATGGTGTAAGAAACAGCCCGAAAGTGCCGGTGCGGTCGGTGCTTCCAAAAGTGGCGCCTGTTTCACGTTCCAGTGTTTCTTTTATGCGGTTGAAACCCTTGAGGTCGGAAACAATGCTGTTGTTGAGGTGGATGGTAAACTTGCCGGTGGGCTTGCGGTGAAAGAAATGGTAGAATGAAACAACGCCTTCCACTTCTATTTCCGACAGGTTGAATTCATCGGCCAGCGTCTTAATGTCCTCATCGTTGATATAACCGTTGCTCAGTTGGAGGTCCCAAAGCCGGTCCATCATTTGGGTTTGGAGGGGTTCCCTCATGGCAATGCTCTTTTATCGTTTGAGCGGGCCACAAGTTAGACCGATGCAGCGGGGCAAGGGATGATGTATGTCACAGTTTTGTTGGCAGGAAGGGGGTATTTAGATTCGGATTTGAGATTTACGTATGTTGATGCTGAATAGTTAGCAGGAAAGAATGACCTCCGTGCAGCGTGCAGCGTGCAGCATGAGGCGAGCAGCGTGAGGCATGAAGCTTGCATCGCACAGCGCTAGCACCTGCCGCAACCTCACTTCGGCATTTCAAAAATCTTTTCATCCACAGGCACATCCATTTCAATGGTTTTGAGGGTGCTGGTCTGAAACACCTGCCCGGATATTTTCTGCATTTTGGTGAGGTAGAATTTCAGCCCATTGAAATCTTTAAGGTCCGAATACCAGGTTTCAATTTTTTGCTTTGTTCCCTGTATTTCCCGCTCGATGCTTGATTTGATGAGCATGTAATCATTTGTAGCAATGTAGTATTCGGTCACCCTGTCTGATTCTTTCGCTGTCAGTTTAATGACATAGGTTTTTATGCCTTCCACATCTTCCTGGCCCGACAGTTCTACCTTACTTCCCAGCGCTTTGAAATTCATGAGCGTGGGCGCAATGATGCATTGTGATTTAAGCTCACTGAGTTCAGCGCCGCTTACTGCTGTCGGAGTTTTTGCACCGGCAAAAGGATTTTGCTTCCAGCCCGTTCCATTGTTGTACACACTGATGATTTGCATACCCATTGCTTCCACATCAGTTCTCGCAGCTTTGCCGTTGATGACACTGATGGTGAGGGGCATTTCTCCTCCCTGTGCGTTAACGCTGCCCGTCATCTTCATGGTTTTTATTTTATTGAAGGCATCCAGCCCGCCAAGGTTGGCCGCATATTTCTCAATGATATCTTCTGCCGTTTGTGCAGTTGCCTGCAGGCAGGCAATGGTGAGCAAGGCTAAAAGCATTCTTTTCATCGCAGTTTATTTTTTGAACACAAGGGTAATTCAGAATAAGGAATAAGAAATAAATAATAAGGAATAAAGAAGTGGGAACAAAATGGTGTATGGCGGAGGGGGAAGGTGTATGGTAGACGGTGTACGG
>JBBIOQ010000090.1:0-17678 GCA_037443285.1 Sphingobacteriales bacterium
TCATGATTGCCTGCCTCTTCAGTTCTGCACTGATGGCACAGGCATGGAACAAACTGCCGCAGGCTAAAGTTCCTGTTTTCAAAAAGGATACTGTTTCCATTGCAAAATTTGGTGCTAAAGGAGATGGAATTACTTTGAATTCCAGAAGCATCAATGATGCAATCAGTGCTGTTAACGCTAAAGGTGGCGGCGTTGTTTTGATTCCCGTCGGCATTTGGCTCACAGGGCCAATTACATTGAGAAGTAATGTGAATTTGCACCTTGCAGTTGGTGCTACGCTTTTGTTTAGTAAGGATTTCAACCAATATCCTTTGGTTGCTGGCAATTGGGAAGGTGTGCCGCAAATGCGCAACCAATCGCCCATCTCAGCTTACAATGCTACTAATATTGCCATCACCGGAAAAGGCATTGTAGATGGAAATGGCGATGCCTGGCGTATGGTAAAGAAGGATAAGCTCAATGAAACACAGTGGAGCAAACTTGTTGCTTCAGGCGGCTTGCTGAGTGCTGATAAAAAAACTTGGTATCCCTCAGAGAAAACTTTGAAGGGCTCGCAATTGCAGAACGCCGGATGGATTACGCCAGATAAGACACCATCCTTTTATGATAGCATAAAAGATTTTCTGCGTCCTAACATGGTGGTACTCACGCAATGCAAAAATGTATTGCTCGATGGTATCACCTATCAAAACACACCGGCATGGTGCTTGCATCCGCTGATGTGCGAGGATTTGACCGTGCGCAATGTGTATGTAAAAAATCCATTCTATGCTCAGAATGGTGACGGTATTGATGTTGAGAGCTGCAAAAATGTAATTATCGAAAACAGCGTATTTGATGTAGGCGATGATGCTCTCTGCATGAAAAGCGGTCGCGATGAAGCAGGGCGCAAACGTGGTATGCCTACTGAAAATGTGGTTATCAGGAATTGCACCGTTTATGCAGCACATGGTGGATTTGTTATTGGCAGCGAAATGAGTGGAGGCGCCCGCAATATGTATGTGAGCAACTGCACATTTATTGGCACCGATATTGGCCTTCGTTTCAAATCAACACGGGGTCGCGGTGGAGTAGTAGAAAATATTTTCATTAAGGATATCTACATGAAAGACATTGTGGGTGAAGCCATCCTGTTCGATTTGTATTACATGGCGAAAGACCCAGTACCACTTGTAGGCGAAAAGCGTGAATTGCCAAAAGTGGAAATGAAACCTGTTGATGAAACCACACCGGTGTTTAAAAATTTCCAGGTGAGCAATGTGTATTGCAATGGAGCCGAAAAAGCCATTTTCGTAAGGGGCCTGCCAGAAATGCATGTTCAGAATGTGGTGCTGGAAAACATGGTGCTGCAAGCAAATAAGGGATTCGATATCCAGGAAGCGTCCGGTATCGTTTTTCGCAATATCAACGTGCAAAGCAAGAAAACAGATCCGGTAATAGAAATTTTGCAAAGCGACAAAGTGTTGTTTGACAACATTCAGTATCCTGCTAACAGCGGCATGCTGTTCAGGCTTTCCGGTGAACGAAACTCAGGCATTGAAGTGAAGAATACCAATGCTGCAAATGCAAAACAGAAAATCAGTTTCGACTTTGGTGCAAACGAAAAGATGATCAATTTCAAATGAAAAAAACTATTTACATCCTGCTGATTTCTTGCCTCGCTTATATAAGTGTTGGTGCACAACAAGCGCAAGTTCCCTGGTCACAGCGCCTGTCGGAAACAGCTATGAAATTATGGCCGGATTCTTTTGTTTTAGGCAATAGCAGGGCTGCCAAATGGAGCTACGATCAGGGCGTTATTCTGAAAGGAATTGAGGCAGTGTGGTATGCCACAGGCGATGTGAAATGGTTCAACTACCTGCAGAAATGCATGGACTACTACGTGCAGGAGGATGGCACCATCAAAGGGTATAAAGTGGATGAATACAATATTGACAACCTGAACAACGGCAAGGCCTTGCTGCTGCTGTATGAAATAACCGGTAAGGAAAAATACCGCAAAGCTGTACAGTTGCTGCGCAGTCAATTGCAGACACATCCTCGTTCCAGGGAAGGAGGATTCTGGCACAAAAAAGTTTATCCTTTCCAAATGTGGCTCGATGGATTGTACATGGGCCAGCCTTTCTATGCTGAGTATGCAAGAGTGTTTCACGAAGACTCTTGTTTTAATGATATCACAAACCAGTTTCGCTGGATGGAACATCATGCACGTGATGCCAGAACCGGTTTGCTTTATCATGGTTGGGATGAAAGCAGGCAACAGCAATGGGCTGATAAAATCACCGGATGTTCACCCAATTTCTGGGGCAGGGCATTGGGTTGGTATGGCATGGCTTTGGTAGATGCACTTGACCAGTTTCCTGCAAAGCATCCGGGCCGCGATACACTCATAGGAATACTCAATCGTTTTGCAAAAGCTGTGACTGCGGTGCAGGACGCTCAAAGCGGACTTTGGTATGATGTGCCCAATATGCCAACGGCAAAAGGTAATTATAAAGAAGCTTCAGCATCCTGCATGTTGGTGTACACACTTGCAAAAGCTGTTCGCAAAAACTACATTCCTGCCAACTATCTAACCAATGCCAAAAAAGGCTACGATGGCATCATAAAAGAATTCATCCGCGTTGAAGATGGCCAGGCAAATTTACATGGCACTGTGAGTGTATCAGGCCTTGGTGGCAACCCTTATCGCGATGGCAGTTTTGATTACTACATGAGTGAGAAAGTGATTGTGAACGACCCCAAAGGAATGGGTGCATTTATTCAATGTGCAGCAGAAATGGAAATGGTGCCAACGCTTTCTGTTGGCAAAGGCCAAACGGTGGTTGTAGACCGCTATTTCAACAGCGAGAAAAGAAACAACAACGGGGCTTCAGAATACTTTCACTATACATGGGAAGAAAAATCGCATCCGGGCTTTTATGCATGGGGCAAAGTGTTTGAAAAATATGGCGCAAAACTTGCCACGCTCGATGCAGAGCCTTCTGCCTCCAATCTAAAAAATGCATCAGTGTACATTGTAGTCGACCCCGACCATGTAAAGGACAATCCAATTCCCAATTATGTAACGCAGAAAGATGCTAAGACAATTGCCGATTGGGTGAAGAGTGGTGGCATGTTGGTGATGATGGCCAACGACAGTGCCAACTGCGACCTGGAACATTTCAATCTTCTGGCTGGAACATTTGGAATGCATTTCACCAACAACAGCAGAAACATGGTGAAGAATGATTTCTTTGAAACCGGAGTGGTAATGCCCGATGAAACCACCATCTTCAAAGGGCACTATAAAATGTACCTGAAAGAAATCAGTACACTGGATGTGAAAGCGCCTGCAAAAGCGCTGGTCACAAAGGACGGTGAGACCATTATTGCCATCGCGAAATACGGCAAAGGCACTGTGTTTGCTGTGGGTGACCCCTGGTTGTATAACGAATATATTGATGGCAGGAAAAACCTTCCAGCCGAATTCAATAACCACAAGGCTGCAAATCAATTGGCGGAATGGCTGTTGAAGCAGTGAAAGAATGTTTGAAGCAATTCAAGAAATAATGCAGCAGGAAATCCTGTAAGGCATTTAAAAATAGAAAAGCATGAAGCAATTATCGAAAGCATTATTGCATGATTTAGATAGCAGCAGAATCAGTATTCTCGGTGAAGCCTATTTTCAATTGCCAGAGCGGGTACTGCAGTTCGGCACAGGTGTACTTCTTCGTGGCTTGCCCGATTATTTTATTGACCATGCCAACAAGCAGGGCGTTTTCAATGGTCGAGTGGTGATGATTAAATCAACCGATCGCGGAAACGATGGACCTGTGTATCAACAGCAGGATAATCTGTACACACAATGTGTTCGTGGCTTTGCCAATGGCAAGCAAGTTGACGATGTATTGGTGAATGCTTCCATCAGTCGCATCTTATCAGCAAAGCAACAATGGAATGAAATTCTGCAATGCGCAGCTTCACCAGGGGTTGATATTATTGTTTCCAACACTACTGAAGCCGGCTTGAAACTGGATGATAATGATAATCCTTTTGACGCCCCGCCTGTTTCTTTTCCGGCAAAATTGCTGGCTGTGTTGCACAAGCGCTATGAAACTTATGCAGGCGATTCTTCAAAAGGATTTGTAATCCTGCCAACCGAATTGGTGACCAACAATGGCAATGTGCTGAAGGGAATGGTGCTGCAACTTGCAGAGAAATTTATTATGCCTGATGCATTCATTGCCTGGATTGAAAAGTCCAACTATTTCTGCAACACCCTTGTCGATAGGATTGTGCCTGGCCGCATGCCAGAAGCACAGCACAATGCAATGCAGGAAAAATTGGGCTACACCGATGAACTCATGATAATGAGTGAATGCTATAGTCTTTGGGCTATACAATCGACCAGCGAGGAAGTGGCAAGACGATTGTCATTTGCGCAGGTAAATGAGGGCGTAGTGATAACGCCGGATATTTCAAAATATGTTGAACTGAAACTTCGCCTGCTGAACGGCACCCACACGTTTGTATGTGGCCTTGCACACCAGCTGGGTTTTGTGACAGTAAAAGAGGCGATGGCAAATGAAGCTTTTGCAGGCTTTGTGAAAGATTTGATGCAACAGGAAATTGCGCCTTGTATTGTAAGAGACAACCTTACTATGGAAGATGCCATCAAATTTTCAAATGCAGTACTCGACCGTTTCCGCAATCCATACCTCGATCACAAATGGTTGAGTATTACCCTGCAGTACACCGAAAAAATGAAGATGCGCAACCTGCCGCTGTTGCAGCGTCATTTTCAAAATTCACAGCAAATTCCACAGCGGATGGCACTGGGTATTGCTGCTTATTTGCTGTTTGTCCGGTGCAATCCTGTTGAAGGCAAATACACCGGCGTTTTTAAAAATTCTGATTATATAGTGGAAGACAGTCATGCTGCCGCACTGAGTGAAGCATGGCAAAATGCAGACATAAGCACAGTAGTTGAAAAGATACTTGGAAAGGAAAGCATTTGGGGAGTTGACTTGTTACTTTTGCCGGGCTTTGCTTCGGCAGTCCGGGGTTTCCTGCATGAAATGCTGGATAACGGAGTGGAAGCAACATTCGAAAAATTCCTTAAAAACAAGTAAACACAACAATTGACGATGCACAAATTCTTGAAAATTGATCCGGCTGATAATGTTTGGGTGGCACTCACTGACCTTGCCGCCGGAGAGACAGTTCATGTGAATGGCATGGACCTGCAGTTGACAGAACCGATTCCTGCCAAGCACAAATTTTATGAAAGCGACATGCAGGTAGGTGCGGAAGTGAAAATGTATGGCGTGCTGGTTGGAACAATTCAGCAAAATGTAGTGGCAGGCTCTCGCATGTCAACCGACAACCTCAAACATGCAGCAGAACCATTTGCCTACCGCGATGTACATTTTGAATGGAAAGCACCTGATGTTTCAAAATTTGCAGGAAGAACTTTCAATGGTTACCATCGTAGCAATGGCGCTGTGGGTACCGCCAACTATTGGCTATTCATTCCAACAGTGTTTTGTGAAAACAGAAACCTCGATGTAATCAAAGAGGCACTGCATAATGAACTGGGTTATTCCACACAGGATAAATACAAAGTATATGCTCACCAATTGCTACAGGCCATGCAGCAAGGAGAGACACTCGAAGCTGTAGATTTTTCACCAACCGTTGTTTCAAGGAAAGAACGTGTTTTTAAAAATGTAGACGGCATCAAATTCCTGAATCACCAGGGTGGCTGCGGCGGTACAAGACAGGATGCAGGTGCGCTTGGCAAACTGCTAGCCGCCTACGCTGATCATCCGAATGTAGCAGGGGTAACCGTATTAAGCCTCGGTTGTCAGAATCTGCAATTGTCGCAGTTGCTCGAAGAAATTAAGCTCCGGAATCCACAGTTCGACAAACCTATTTTTGTTTTTGAACAACAGCAATCGAAAAGCGAAGAGCAACTGATAGCAGAAGCAATCCGCAAGACATTTGAAGGCCTGGTTGAAATCAATAAGATTGAACGCAAGCCTGCAACGCTCGACAAACTTTGCATTGGAGTGAAATGTGGTGGCAGCGATGGATTCAGTGGCATCTCTGCAAATCCTGCAGTCGGTCACTGTGCCGATTTGGTAGTGGCCCTCGGCGGCAAAGTTTTGCTGGCTGAGTTCCCTGAATTGTGCGGGGCAGAGCAGGACCTGATAGACCGTACTGTAAGCCAGCCATTAGCAGAAAAATTCATCCGGCTTATGACAACCTACAACAACCAGGCTTTGGCTGTAGGTTCCGGATTTCACATGAATCCTTCACCAGGCAACATTCGTGATGGCCTCATTACAGATGCCATCAAGAGTACTGGTGCAGCAAAGAAAGGAGGCACTTCGCCGGTGGTTGATGTACTCGATTACACTGAGCCTGCTACAAAACCGGGTTTAAGTTTGGTTTGTACACCGGGCAATGATGTTGAAGCCACTACTGGAAAAGCAGCCAGCGGTGCTACGCTTATTTTGTTTACTACAGGCCTTGGTACACCTACCGGAAACCCGGTATGCCCGACTATCAAACTCGCAACCAATACAACGCTTGCAAACCGCATGTCCGATATCATCGATATTAATTGCGGTGTAATAGTGGAAGGAAAGAAAACCATTCAGGAAATGGGTGAAGACATTCTTGATTATTGCATTAAAGCTGCAAGCGGAGAGGTAACACCAAAGGCTGTGCTGCTCAACCAGGATGATTTCATTCCATGGAAACGGGGTGTATCGTTGTGAGCAACAACAAAGAATTGGTTAACGCATAAATAGTGTTTCAGTTTTTTTACCTAAATAGAAATGTCCCATGAAAACTTTCATCAGTGATAATTTTTTATTGAGCACGCCAAGTGCTGAAAAACTTTATCATGAGTATGCCGCCGGAATGCCTATCATTGATTATCACAATCATCTATCGCCTGCGCAGATTGCAAACGATTACCAGTTTGAAAATATTACACAGGCATGGTTGTATGGCGACCATTATAAATGGCGTGCAATGCGCACCAACGGTGTTGATGAAAAGTACTGCACCGGAGATGTGCCTGATTATGAAAAGTTTCAGAAGTGGGCTGAAACAGTACCCTATACCATGCGCAACCCGCTGTATCATTGGACCCATCTCGAACTGTTGCGTTATTTTGGTGTTGACAGGTTACTCAACCGTGAATCGGCATCCGAAATTTATGCTGAGACAAAAGAAATGCTTCAGTCAGGCGGACTTGGCGCAAGGGGATTGTTGCAGAAGATGAATGTAAAATTGTTGTGCACTACTGATGACCCTGTTGATTCATTAGAATTTCACCAGCAAATAGCTGCCGATGATTTTGACATCAGAGTACTTCCTGCATTTCGCCCCGACAAGGCGATGACCGTTGATGACCCCAAAGCTTTCAATGCATATGTGAATACGCTGGAAAGTGTAGCCAATGTTTCCATCGCGAATTATGAAGATTACCTGGCAGCCCTGAAAGGCCGTCATGATTTCTTTGCAAAGCATGGTTGCTCTGTTTCAGATCATGGCCTTAATCATATTGATGCAGCCGATTTTACCGAACAAGAAATCAAAAGCATTTTTGCAAGCATACGTTCAGGCAATCAACTCACGCCAACTGAAAATGTAAAATTCAGGAGTGCCATGCTGCAGCATTTTGCTGAGTGGGATTGGGAAAAAGGTTGGGTGCAACAGTTTCACCTGGGTGCATTGCGCAACAACAATACCCGCCGCCTTCGCGAATTGGGCCCCGACACCGGATGGGATTCCATCGGCGATTTTTCGCAGGCACAGCAGTTGTCAAAATTCCTCGACAGGCTCGACAACCACAACAAACTGGCAAAGACCATTTTGTATAACCTCAACCCGGCCGACAACGAAATGATGGCTACTATGATTGGCAATTTCAATGATGGCAGCGCAGCCGGAAAAGTGCAGTGGGGTTCAGCCTGGTGGTTCCTCGATCAAAAAGATGGAATGACGAAACAGCTGAATGCTTTATCAAACATGGGATTACTCAGCAGGTTTGTCGGTATGCTCACTGATTCGAGGAGTTTCCTTTCTTTCCCAAGGCATGAATATTTCCGCAGAATTCTGTGCAGTTTGTTTGGCGAGGAAATTGAGAAAGGCGAACTGCCGGCCGATTATGAATGGATTGGAAAAATAATTCGTGATATCTGTTTCAATAACGCCAACGAATATTTTGAATTCAATCTTGATTATAAAAATGCGCCCCAAACCGAAATGGCCGGAGCATAACCCACAATAAAAGAATCATGAAAACATTAGACCTGTTTAGCCTTTCAGGAAAAAAGGCAGTAGTAACCGGATGCGACACGGGGCTAGGAATGGGCATGGCCATTGCATTGGCCGAAGCAGGCGCCGATATCATCGGAGCTTCTATTGTTGAAGATTATTCTGCTGTAAAGAATGCTGTAGAAGCCACAGGAAGGTCATTCACCTATTATCGGTTGGATATTTCTGATAGGGATGCATTGTACAGTTTCATTAAAGATGTAATCAGTACAAACCAGCGTATCGATATTTTGGTGAACAATGCCGGCATCATTATGCGCAAACCGGCCGCAGAACATCCTGATGAATACTGGGACAAAGTGATAGCCATTAACCTGGATGCGCAATTCATTTTGGGTCGCGAATTTGGCAGGCACATGATTGAGCAAGGTGGCGGAAAAATTATTTTCACCTGCTCACTGCTTAGTTTCCAGGGAGGTATCAATGTTCCGGGTTACACTGCTTCAAAGTCGGCAGTTGCAGGCCTGGTAAGGGCTTTCGGCAACGAGTGGGGCTCAAAAGGTGTTTGCGTAAATGGCATTGCACCCGGTTACATTGCAACCAACAATACACAGGCATTGCGCGAAGACCCTGAAAGGAGCAAATCAATTCTTGACCGCATACCAGCTGCCCGCTGGGGAGTACCTGAGGATTTTAAAGGACCAGTTGTCTTCCTGGCATCTGCTGCATCTGATTATGTGAATGGAACGGTTTTGTTTGTTGATGGAGGCTGGATGGCCCGATAAAAAATTATCTTATGGAAATCCGATTTGCAATTAGTCCTGCTGAAGCAGCAGGCATGAACACTGAGGCACTGAGAAAAAATTTTCTCGTACAGGATTTGATGGTGGCCGACAAAGTGCAACTTACCTATTCGCATTGTGACCGCGTTATCATTGGTGGTTGCATGCCGGTTGATAAAACAGTTGAACTGCCCAATCATCCTGAATTGCGTGCTGATTATTTTCTAGAAAGAAGAGAACTGGGAGTAATAAACGTCGGCGGTCCCGGTATAGTTAGCGCTTCCGGTGAACCCCATCACCTGCAAAAAATGGATTGCATATACGTAGGTAAGGGTGTTACCAGCGTGAGCTTCGCATCTGCCGATAAAAGCAATCCTGCAATTTTCTATTTGCTTTCTGCTCCGGCACACCACAGCTGGCCAACAGCAGTGTGCACCAAAGAGCAGGCAACACCGGTTGAATTGGGCGCTGCCGAAACAGCTAACAAACGCACCGTGTACAAATACATCCACCTTGATGGCATCAGGAGTTGCCAGTTAGTGATGGGCCTTACCACCCTTGCACCCGGCAGTGTATGGAATTCCATTCCGCCGCATACGCATAAAAGAAGAATGGAAGTGTATTTCTATTTTGATGTACCTGATGGACATCGCATTTTCCATTTTATGGGCAACCCGCAGGAAACCCGTCATATCGTGATGGCCAATAACGAGGCCGTTATTTCGCCGCCATGGAGCACGCATTTTGGCGCAGGCACCAGCAACTATGGTTTCATTTGGGGAATGGCAGGCGAAAACCTGGTGTACACCGATATGGACCCGGCACCGGTTGAAACGTTGAAATAATCCATCGAATAATCAATCCCACCAAACAATAAAACAATTCCTATTATGGCAAAAAAAATAGTGACACTCGGCGAAATCATGCTCCGTTTGTCAACACCCGATTTCAAACGTTTTGTACAGGCCGATACATTCGATGTAACCTATGGCGGCGGTGAAGCCAATGTAGCTGCAGCTCTTTGCAACTACGGCCTCAACGGAACTTTTGTAACTAAAGTTCCTGATAATTCAATTGGTCAATCAGCTGTCAACCATCTGCGCCGCTACGGTGTAGATACTCAGTACGTTGTTCGCGGTGGCGAAAGGCTGGGTATTTATTTCCTGGAAACAGGAGCTTCCATGCGTGCATCGCAAGTAGTGTACGATCGTGCTGGCGCTTCCATTGCTGAAGTGGAAGTGAGCGAATTTGACTGGGACAAAATATTTGATGGGGCCGATTGGTTTCATACCACCGGCATTACTCCAGCCCTCAGCGACAAGGCGGCTGCGTTGGCCGAAGCTGCATTGAAAGCTGCCAAAGCCAAAGGCATCACCACGAGTATAGACCTCAACTACCGCAAGAAACTCTGGAGCAAAGAGAAGGCCCGCCAGGTAATGACCAAACTGTGCCAGTATGTAGATGTGTGCATTGGAAACGAAGAAGATGCAGATACTACATTGGGTTTCAAAGCAGCACACAGCGATGTGACTAAAGGTGAACTTAACCTTGACGGTTACAAAGATGTATTCAGGCAAATGAAGGAAAAATTCGGTTTCAAATTTATTGCATCATCACTTCGCGAAAGCTACAGTGCAAGTGACAATGGCTGGAGCGCACTGGTATATGACGGCACTGATTTTTATCATACCAAAAAATACAATGTGCGTATTGTGGACCGGGTAGGAAGCGGCGATTCATTTGCCAGCGGCCTTATTTACGGATTGGTAACTGGTATGCCGATGCCCGATGCTGCTGAGTTTGGCGTAGCTGCATCTGCACTCAAACATACCATTCCCGGCGACCTGAACCATGCTACACTCAAGGAAGTGAAAGAACTGATGAGTGGTGATGGAAGTGGTCGTGTACAACGCTAAAACATTTTTATTATGATTATCGACACTACAGGCAATGCACCGAAATATTTCAGCGTGCATCCTCTTTTTGCAAAAGCATTTGACTGGATCAATACTGGCGACCTTGCTGCTATTGAACCGGGCAAATACGAAATTGATGGCGACAACCTGAAAGCAATTGTTTCTAGCAAAGACGGCATGACTGCCGAGGCTTCAGTTGCCAAGTTTGAATGTCACAACCAGTTCATCGACATACAACTGTGCATCAACGGTGTGGAGCGACTTGGATGGAAGCCCCGCGAAAAATGTGGAGTAGAAAATGGTCCGTATAATGCTGAGAAAGATGTTCAGTTGTACAACGAGCAACCTGACATGTATTTCCAACTCACCAACGGCCAATTTGCCATTTTCTTTCCGGGAGATGTGCATGCACCCATGATAGGTGAGGGGCCAATTAAAAAACTGGTGATTAAAGTGAAAATCTGATTTTTATGACAACGACAAAACAAGTAACAGATGTAATTATAGCGCAGGGCATCCTGCCGCTTTATTTCAATGCCGATGAAACGGTAAGTGTTGAAGTTCTTCGCGCTGTGTACAGGGCCGGTGTGAAAGCCATTGAATACACCAATCGTGGTGAAGCAGCACTTGCCAATTTCAGAAAGCTTGTGGAAGTGCGCAATGCAGAAATGCCGGGCCTGATGATGGGTGTAGGCACTATCAAAAATTTGGTGCAGGCTGAAGAGTATGTGGCTGCCGGAGCTGACTTTTTGGTAAGCCCGGGTTTCGTGGCCGAAGTGGCTGCCTATGCTGTTGCAAGGGATATGTTTTATGCGCCGGGGTGCATGACTCCCAGTGAAATTATAGCTGCAGAAAATGCTGGACTCAGGTTTATCAAACTGTTCCCAGGCAACATGTTAGGACCCGAGTTTCTAAGTTCCATCAAAGACATTTTCCCGAAATTGTTGTTTATGCCAACAGGCGGTGTTGATACAACAAAAGAAAATATTGAAGGGTGGTACAAAGCAGGCGTGTGTGCAGTTGGCATGGGCAGCAAGCTCATCAGTAAAAAGTTGATGGAACAAAAGGATTATGCTACTATTGAACAGTCAACTAAAGATGTTCTTGAAGTAATTGCATTGGTGAAGAACAAATAACAACTCCGGTTCACATTCAATAGAATGACCGGCGACAAAATGAAAAGTATGAGCAGGGAAACGGTAGGAAAATACAGGTGGGTGATTGCAACCTTATTGTTGTTTTCTACTACCATCAACTACATGGACAGGCAGGTTATCAGTTATCTCAAGGAATTCTTTTGTACGCCGGTTGAAAATGGAGGCTTTGGTTGGACAAACAAAGACTTTTCCTACGTTACTTCATTCTTCACTGCTTTTTACGCTGGTGTCACCATCGTTGCAGGGTGGGTTATTGACAGGATTGGCACGAAACTTGGCCTTGCATTATCACTCATAATTTGGTCAGTGTTTGGCATACTGAACGCTTTAGCTGGTAGTGCTGTCTACCTGCATGCCATCATTCGTAGTTTGTTTGGCATTGGCGAAGCAGGCAACTTTCCCGCTTCCATTAAAACAGTTGCTGAATGGTTTCCCAAGAGAGAAAGGGCATTGGCTACTGGGTTTTTTAATAGTGGGTCCAATATAGGTGCCATGATAGCATCCCTTGCAGTGCCGGCAATCATGGCATACTGGGGATATGAAAAGGGCTGGAAAATGGCCTACATCATCACTGGTGCTGTTGGTTTTATCTGGCTGATTTTTTGGTTTGCCTTGTATAATCCCCCGGGCAAACACACCAAGCTTTCGAAAGAAGAATATGATTACATCCACAGCGATGATGCTGTGGTAGTAGCCAATCACGATGAGGATGCAGCGAAAGCAAAAACCCCCTGGTCGCAATTACTGGGTTACAGACAGACATGGGCATTTTTCTGGGGTAAATTCCTGACGGATGGTGTTTGGTGGTTCTATCTTTTCTGGCTGCCCGATTACCTGAAGAAACAATTTGGTATGACAGGTAAGGAAGTGATGCTGCCCACATTTGTTGTTTACGGCGTGGCCATATTCGGTAGCATTTTTGGTGGCAGTATTCCCATGATGTTTATGAACAAAGGCTGGGAAGCCTACAAAGCAAGGATGGTGTCCATGTTGCTGATTGCAGTGTTCCCATTGTCAGTATTGTCAACGCAGTATTTTGGCAATGCAGAACAATTTGGTACCATGGCTGCCACACTTTCCATTATTGTAATTTGTATTGGTGCTGCTGCGCACCAGGCATGGTCTGCGAATCTTTTTACGACTGTATCCGATATGTTTCCTAAAAAAGCTGTTGGCAGTGTAACGGGCATTGGTGGTATGGCCGGCGGCATTGGCGGCGTTATGGTGCAGTTGATGGCCGGTTGGCTTACCGACTTGTACAGTGCCACTCCCAAAGTTGCCTATCTCATCATGTTTTCTTTTTGCGGCCTTGCTTACCTTACTGCATGGCTCATCATGAAAGCACTTGTGCCAAAGTATAAGCCAATAACTGATTTATAGATTACATCATTTGCAATTGTTATAGAACAAAAAGGACAGGGACATGAAACATCCCTGTCTTTTTTTACGGTCAACAGTCACCGCTCATCAATCTGTTGTCATCTTCCATTCCTACTATATTTGCGCCCGGTGTCAACAGGCAAAAAAATAGCTATCATTGGTGCAGGCCCTGCGGGGCTTACCGCAGCTTACCTCTTTGGTAAGCATGGTGGCTTTGACGTTACTGTTTTCGAAAAACATCCAACATTGGTAGGCGGCATTTCACGCACCGAAACCTACAAAGGATTTCATTTCGACATTGGTGGTCATCGTTTCTTCAGCAAGTCGAAAGAAGTGGAGGATTTCTGGACGGAAATCCTGGGTGATGAATTGCTCGAACGTCCCCGCAGCAGTCGCATTTATTACAACAAAAAATTCTTTGCATACCCATTGGTGGCAAAAGAGGCGCTTAGCCGTTTGGGTATTGTAGAATCTGCTGCTTGTGTGATGAGCTACCTTATAGCGAAAATTTTGCCGAAGAAAAATCCGGCCAATTTTGAGGAATGGGTCATTAATCATTTTGGCGAAAGACTTTATCGGATTTTCTTCAAAACGTATACAGAAAAAGTGTGGGGTATTCCTTGTACACAGATTTCGGCAGACTGGGCGGCCCAGCGTATTAAAGGGCTTTCGCTGAGCAGCGCTGTATACAATGCCATTGCTGGAAACAGGAAGAACCCCAAAAGTGGCCAATTGATAAAGACGTTGATTGATTCATTCAGGTATCCGAAGTATGGCCCCGGCCAGATGTGGGAAACCTGCCGCCGCAAATGCGAAGCAATGGGTGTAAAAGTGCAAATGAACACCGCATTGCAGCAATTGGAATTTTCGGAGAAAACAGGCAAATGGAATTTGCATTTTGCAGAGCAAAAAACAGAACCAGGTTTTGATTACATCATTTCATCGGCACCACTTCGCGAAATCATCCATGGAATTCAAAACCGAATTTCACCGGAAGCCATCAGTGCAGCCGATGCACTCAGTTACCGCGATTTCCTCACAGTAGTGTTGATACTGCAGGACAAAAAAATATTCAACGACAACTGGATTTACATTCACGACCCTTCGGTGAAAGTGGGAAGGATTCAGCATTTCAAAAGTTGGAGTCCGTACATGGTGCCCGATGATGATAAGGTTTGCTATGGCCTCGAATACTTTTGTTTTGAAGGCGATGGATTGTGGACCAGCACTGATGAAGCACTTGCTAAAATGGCAACTGATGAACTGGTGAAAATAGGATTGTGCCAAACAGGTGATGTAATCGATAGCTATGTAGTTCGCCAGGCAAAAGCATATCCTGTTTACGACCAGCATTACCAAACAAATGTTGAAATCATACGCAGTGAATTGAAATCTCTGCCGGGGTTAATTCTTGTAGGCCGCAATGGTATGCACAAGTACAACAACCAGGACCACAGTATGATGACTGCCATGCTTGCAGTTAAGAACATCATTGCAGGAAAAGATGTTTTCGACCTTTGGAATGTGAACCAGGATGCAGAATACCACGAAGACGGCGATCGTGCTGCCGGAGGAAGACTAACACCACGTCCGATCTGACAGGTATTATTATTATGCAGTCAGCGGAAACCGCTTGTTGATTATACTTCCTGAAATCCATCCAATGAGTGTTCCCAATATGGCCCCTCCCAATACATCAAAGGGATAATGCACGCCCACATATACCTGGGCATAGGCAACTGCAGTTGACCACAGGAAGATGAATCCCATTTTTGGACCAACTATCGGGCGCAGCGTGATGAAAAGGAACATGGCCATGGCAAAATGATTGCTGGCGTGTGTGGATACAAAACTGAAACCGCCTGCACAATGAGGTACACGAAGGTGAATAGTGGGAAAAACATTTGGATCGGTACAGGGACGTAGCCGCTGAAAAATAGACTTTACAATCCTGCTGCTGAAACTGTCGCTAACACCAACGGTGATAATGAACCCGGCAATCCACCACCAGCTTTGTTTGCCGAAATTGTATAGCACAAACACCAGCAAGAACAGATATAACGGATACCATGTTTGTTGGTAGCGAAGCCATGGCACAATGGCATCAAGCCATTCATTGGACCACTTGCCATTCAAAAGATGGAACAATTGGAGATCCAAATCCTTAATCCTTTCTAATAAATCCATCGTGTAAAAAAACAAAACTCACCTGAAAGTGAGTTTGCTTTTTTTTAATGAAGTTGTCGTCTGAAGGAGTTTGAAAGGGTCAGGAAATTCTTGCAATCGCCTGCTTCATGCGCTGTTGCACTTCTGCAGCCATCGTTCCCAATCCCGGGTTTTCTATAGCCATCATGCTGGCAACAGGGTCAACGGCGGCTACTTCCACACTTCCATTCTCTTTGGCTGCCACTATCACATTGCAGGGTAAAAACACACCAATATGCGACTCATGCTGCAGTGCCTGCCAAGCAAAATTTGGATTGCATGCGCCTAGAATCAAATAAGGAAGCATGTCCTTGTCAATCTTTTTTTTCATGGTTTCCTTCATATCAATCTGGGTGATAATCCCAAATCCTTCGTCCTTGAGCGCTTGTGTTGTAAGAGCCACAACATCTTCAAATGATTTTCCCTGGATAGTGCAATTGAAAAAATAAGACATGTAATTTTTTTTGAAAAGTAGGCTAGCCTTGAAAGCAGTTATGTAACGGATGTCACATCACATGTACCGATTAGATTTCAGTATTTTTTTTGAATCTGATTTTCGGATCGCAGAATTTGTGAAGGAAGAGCCATTCGTCATGTAAATCAGCGTTTTTGGTTTCCCAATTCTTTGGATGAACATTTAGTTCACTGCATGTACATCCGTTTGGAATGTTTATCATAACTATAGCTTTTGTTCCGGTTTTTGTTCCGTTTTTCAAATGCCACAGTGCCGCTTACGAGAATGAAAAAAGCCGAAATGCTTGTGCTACAAGTATTTCGGCTTTGTGGGAGCACTCGGGTTCGAACCAAGGACCCTCCCGACTTTGTCGGGATGCTCTACAGCAGGCTACTCTATGCTCTTCCGGAATTGATTAGTTCTTCCAGTTTCTTTCGGTTTTTCCAGGATTTGATTTGAAGTTCTCTTTTGTAAGCATCAGACCTTGAGTCAAAAGTTTCAGAGTAAAGCAAAGTCCAGTCGGGTACTTTGCCGGTGAATCCTTTGTGGTTTGAATTATGTCTGCGAAGGCGTTCCTGCAGCGTGTCACAGGTACAGCCAACATAGTATTTATTGAGAATGGCTGAGTAGAGAATGTAGCAGAAACACATGACCTGTAAAATAAAAAAAGGCTACCAATGGTAACCTTTTTTGTGGGAGCACTCGGGTTCGAACCAAGGACCCTCTGCTTGTAAGGCAGATGCTCTAAACCAGCTGAGCTATGCTCCCTTTTCCCTTTTGGGAGTGCAAAAATAGGCGTACGATTCTTTCTGCAAAATTTTTTTTCGGTCCCGCAAAAATCAGTTGAGTTGAAGGGCAGGCAATCGGTAGGGTTGCCCGTCTACCACAAACAATTCATCCACTTCAATATTCCAGTATTTGCGCAGCGGGCTCTTGTCGAGCAACTGTATGATTTCTTGTTTTGATGTTCCATTCATAACAATCCAACTGCGTTGCGATTCAAGGCTTACCAGGTAGCTGTCGATGATTCCTTTGTTAATGAGGTAGTTGATGTAGGTGCGGTGAGGAGGCACCAGCGACATGAAATCATCATCCATTTCAAAGTAAATGGTGACCTGGTATTTGTATTGCTTGGGGCCGGTTTCAATGTTGTGGTTTTCCATAAATACTCCGTTTTGTCGGCTGGGCCTGGTGCCGGTTAAAAGTAAGAGAAGGATTAAAATATTTTCGCTGCTTTCATCCTAAATTCCCTGTATGATTCTTCCTGATTCTTTGATGCAATCGCTGCAAGATGTTCCTGGTTTCAGCAGGGAATCTTTTGTTAAAATTCATGAGGAGCAGCAGGCGCCCGTTTCTATCCGAATGAATCCATCAAAATGGAATCAGAAAAAATCACCTTTTATTGAATGCACAAACGTTCCCTGGTGCGAAACCGGCTACTACTTAGCCCAGCGTCCCCAGTTTGCGCAAGACCCGCTTTGGCATGCCGGTGTTTATTATGTGCAGG
>JBBIOQ010000090.1:17690-17922 GCA_037443285.1 Sphingobacteriales bacterium
CAGCATGATATTGCAACAGGTTTTTGAGCAATTGGTGTTGCCAAACGAAAAACCACTTCGGGTATTGGACCTTTGCGCTGCTCCGGGAGGAAAGTCCACACACATCTTATCCTTGTTGCGTGGCAACGATGTATTGGTGAGCAATGAGGTGATTCAATCGCGGTGTAATATCCTACTCGAAAACATAACACGATGGGGAATGGGCAATTGCATTGTTACCAATAATGACCCT
>JBBIOQ010000091.1:0-17706 GCA_037443285.1 Sphingobacteriales bacterium
CTTTCTCCTCCAGGTTTAGATTAACAGCAAAAAAGTCTTGCCCCTGCTTCTTTGATTCATTAAAGCGATTATAATAGATGGCGTTGAAATAAGGGATGACTATGTTGGAAGGGCTGCCAAGGTGGTCGGCTATCCAGCTGTTATAATCATTTCGGTTTTTATAATCTAGCATAAACCCGGTATGTTCAACAGGTAAATTCAACTGAACCAATTGGTCATATACAACCTGAATGACCTCTTTGAGTTCCTCACTTTTTTGCATGGCCATGCTGCGGCTGCGTACTCGTTCCAATGCTGCTTCAATCTGTGCTTCACGTGCCTGGGCTTCTGCTTTTTGCAGATCGAGAAAACGGGTATAGGTCTGTTCAAAAACCTTTGCAAAACGTTTAAATATATCATGTGCTTCGGGAACATGTACATAAGTAATAAATACCAGGTATCCCTGTGAAAAATAGGCACAATGGGTAATTTGAAATTTGGGCATTTCAAAACCAGAGTTTTCGAGATCGCCGAATATTTCCCGTGAACCGGGAAGACCAAACATGTACCGGTATGTTTCGGCTAATGATTCCCCGCTGGATTCCATTACCAATAGCTCATCTCTCCGTTTCCTTGCTTCATAAATGCTGATAAAAAAAGGATCTTCTGTAAGAGGTGTCCTGAATGGAGGAGAGATGCCGCCATCTGCCAGACTCATGTATTGAGTAACGGCTCTTTCATCCTTATCGAAAATATTAAACCCGCATCCCCATGGCTGCATACCTAATACTTGTATTTGTTTGAACATTTCCGAAGCGGTCTGATTCAGTTCCTCACTTCTCTGCATGGCCATGGTTCTGGCCCGCACTCTTTCCAATGCCAGTTGTATCTGTGCTTCACGTGCCTGCGCTTCTGCTTTTTTGATATCGATATAACGGCGATAGGCCAAACTGAAAACATTCCTGAAGCGCTTGAGCATTTCAAGTTTTTCTTCACCGATGGGTTCAAATGTTGAGATGCCTATCGAACCTTCGCCAATCGAATAGAAATAGTAATACAACGCATCGCAGTGTTCAATTCTTGGGTCATCTTTTTCACCCACTTTTTTCCTGAACGTTTTCCAACTATCCAGGTCTTCTCCGGCAAATACAGTTTCAGAAAATGCATCGTCTGCACTTCTTACCTGTCGTATCTGGTTTTCTATTACAGGGTGGATGTCGTTGGTAAGATGATTGATGCTTCTGCCTATTTCATCGGAGTAATCATAGTTGACAAATGTCCTGTTGTCATCATTATGAATATTAATCATGGCATTCCTCAACTCAGCAAAACCCAGTGCATGAAATTCCTTGCATAAAGTTTCGCATACGTCCAACAGGTCATCTGATTTGTGCATGGCCATGGCCTGCGCCCTTACCCGTTCAAGGGAGGTTTCGATCTTTGCTTCATAGGCCTGGGCTTCGGCTTTTGTAATATCCGCATATCGCTGGTAAGAAAGATTAAATACATTGCGGAACCGGTGTAAAATATTCAGTTTTTCCTGAGATATACGGCTATAGGTTGAAATGCCGATGCTTCCCGGACCAACGGAGTATTTATAATAGTATAAGGCCTCCAGGTCATTCAGGCGGGGATCTTCTATTTCTCCATTTTCTCTTCTGAATTTTTTCCATGCTTCCAGTTCCGCTCCTTTTACAGTAATTTCAAAAAAAGCTTCGCCCGATTTCCGGATATCTTCTATATATTTTTCAACAACCGGGTTTCCGCTGTATGGGATCTTAGAACTGGATCCCCCGGAAAATTCAGAGTAATCGTAATCAATAAAATATTTCTTCTCATCAACAAAAGTGTCTATCAGGGTATTCCTAAGTTCAGAAAATCCAAGTGTCTGCAGCTCTGCATAAACGGCTTTGCATATATCCATCAGGTCAGCCTGCTTATGCATACCCATTGCCACGGTTCTTACTCTTTCCAACGCTGATTCAATTTGCAGTTCATGGTTCTGCGCTTCTACTGCCTTTCTTTTTTGTTCCAGTTCTTCAATGGTTTCTTCCAGGAGGATGGCTGTTGTACGTTTTACTTTTTCTGTTCTATCGAGTTTGAAGGCGGTTATCTCGAATTCCTTGTCAGCATCCTTCAGTGATTTTATTAATGCATTTTTCTGTTCAGCATTCAGACTTGCGTCTTGCTGCAGAATGCTCAATATGGTTTGTAAATGCTGGTTCATTTATTTTATGGATGTTGGCTCAAAAAATTTAATGCGGTTGAAGAGTGCGACGCAAGGGAAGATGCCATGAAATACTGAAGCTGGTAACAAAAAGATATTATTTTTCTTTCAAGGCAACCCAGCAGCAGGTACTGTTGTGAAATTCGTTATTCCCGTTGTTGGTTCTTCCAAATTCGCCATAGGTGAAAAAGCCTGCCATAGGAACATTGAATACATTTCGGATACCATCGATTTCATCTCCAATCAACGGGCCAAATTGACCAAGCCTGCCAATACAGGAAAACATGAGTAAGGCATCTGCGGCGGGCATTTCGTCCTGTTTCATTTTTTCTGCATTACTGATTACCTCTTCCACAATTTCAAAATCAGGAGGAAGGGTGAAGTGGAGTTTATCACCTTCCTTCACACTTGCAAGAATGAAAATGGATTTGTCGTTCCAGTTGAAAGCCCCGACACCCCGCATAATCGGATCTCCCTTTTCCCTTGCAAGGCTGAACATAATGTTGTAATTAATTGGATTGAATGCCTTCGTTTCCTCTGCTGTTAACTGAAGTCCCAAATATTTCATGACCATGTCGGTGGCAGGCTGGTTGTCCAATTCATAAATCCAGTTATCTGCCAGTTTTGTAATCGTTTTTTCTGTTCCAATGGGTTTCTGCCCCGAAGCTGCCTGCCCCGTCGTTTGAATTTTGTCTCCATCCAATACCAACATTAGAATTCCCTTTTTCAGCGTTTTGTTATTGGAGAAGACCACGGTTTCGTTAAATAAAAAATCATCGCCTGCACGACCTCCCCAAATGATGGTGTCCGGACCTGATACCGATTCAATAGCTTTGAGGATAGGCTCTCCCAATGCCACACTGTTTGCCAGTTCTATGCTGTTGGAAATGATGAATGACGGATTCTTAAAATGTTCTTTCGCTTTTCGGACCATTGCCTGCGTCAAGGCTTCAGGGTTGTTGTTGGTGTAATCTTCGAGCAAAATCATAAAGTGGTTAGGATTCATATCCAACAACAGTATGGCAATAGTTCCGGCTCCAATGTTGCCATCAATAAATTCACCACCAGTGGTTGCACCAAAAATTCTGATGCCTTTCTGGTCAAGGATTTGGCTTACGGCCTCCAGGTCTTGTTTGATAGAGATAAATACAAAAGCAAGCGTTGGCTGAAAGGCATCTGCCATGCTTTGAGCAAGGGCGATGCTTATTTCCCCGGGAGAGGTTGCACTAATTGATTTGGCTTTCATTTATTTTTCTTTGAGTACTACAGTGCAGGTAGTCAGGTTATGCATCTCCAGGTTGCCACCGGTTGCACGGGCCAATTCTGCATTGCTAAACATGCCCACCATCGGTACATTCCATACATTTTTTATGCCTTCAATTTCCTGGTTCATCAGTGGCCCCAATGAAAGGATTCTTCCTGCACAACTGAAAACAACCACTGCATCGGCCTCCGGCATTTCTGTTGCTTTCAGTTCCTCTGCCCCTTTGATCACCTTTTCCATCACATCAAAATCGGGGGGCAAAGAAAACCGTACTTTGGAGCCTTGTGGCACCGAACCGCTGCAATAAAAGGAACGGTCGTTCCAGTCTACCACGAGGCCCGGCCGCATCACGGGATCGCCGGCGTCGCGTTGTAATTGCAGGGGTAAGTTGGCGGCTACTTCCAATAGCAAACTAGGGTTATCGGGCGACACATTTTCCAGGCCGCCATACTTGGCAGTCAGGTCCAGCACCGGTACATTGTCCACGGTATACACATGGTTGCCTTCACTTTTAGTCACCGTCTTTTCGGTACCAACCGCTTTCCATCCGCAAGTAGCCCTTCCTTTAATTTTCACTCTTTCTTCATCTAAAGCCAATACAAGCAGCCCTTGCTTTGTTTCGCAATCATTGGTGAACACGAATTGTTCGGTGAAGGTGTAATCGTCACCTGCCATGCCGCCGTATACATTTACGTCCTTACCAATTTCATCCTCAAAACCAAACAGTAGTTGTTCGGCATCTGTTTCGAGGTGAGTGCCAGAAATTAGAAATGCCGGGTTGGCGAATAGTTGTTTCGACTTTACGGCAATTGCCCGTGCTACCTCGCGGTAATTTTTTCCCGGATATTCTGACAAGAAGATGGAGAAATGAGCGGGATTCATATCCAGCAACAAAATGGCAGTTGAAAGTTTCTCCGGGTGCTCATCGGTAAACTCACCATTGCTAGTGGCGCCAAAAATGGATATGCCTACTTTGTCCAATACTTTGCTGATGGCTTGCCTGTCCTGGCTGATGGAGAGAAATACAATTGCAAGCGTAGGCCTGAATCCATCGGCCTTGCTGGCTTGCAACGCCTCGCTGATTTCATCGTTTGATTTTCCCTGGATCGTTTTTGCTTTCATGATGATTCTTTAAGGGTGGAGCTTATTTCTCTTTTAATGCTACTATGCAGGTGGTTTTTGAATGAATTGTGATTCGCTTAAATGTTTACTGCTAATCGTGCAACTCCTGAGATGACGTGCGCCTGATGTTTACAAATGGACTCCACAATAAATACCACCATGATTGCTTGCTATCATCTTCAAATTCCTTCAAGCCAAATTTGATTTCGGCTGTTGGCTTGTATTTGAAGGTTCCGAACATGCGGTCCCAGATGATGAATATGTCGGAATAGTTGGAATCGGTGAAATACTGATCCTGCTCATGATGCACTTTGTGAATGTTGGGTGTCGTAAACACAAGGCCAATGGTGCTATCCATCCATGCAGGAAACCTGATATTGGAATGCTCGAAGAAAACGTAAGGAGTAATGATGAGAAAGAAAACGCCAAGCGCCGTGAGGTCGAGACCAAAAATGGCTGATGCCAGAATATTGGAAATGCCAAAGTAGATGAGTAACTCTATCGGGTGAGAACGAAGATTGGTGGATGCATCCATCCTGGTATCGCTGTGATGAACCCGGTGAAAGCGCCACAGCAATGGCACACGGTGTGCAGTTCGGTGAAACCAGTAGTTTACGAAATCGAACATCATTACACCCAATACCAACTTCAACCACACCGGCATGTTGAATAAATACAATAGCCCAATTTCGTGACGGTTCAACCAGGAGACACAATTTACCACTACAGTAGCTGTAAGCACATTACCCAAAGAAATCACCACTTGTATCAAAACATTGTTCAGCAGGTGTTGCCGCATTTTGTTGAAACTGAATTCGGTATTGAAAATATTTTCCATCGTGTAAAAAAGAACTATCAATACAATGATGAAATAGTTCAAATCAACATCAAGCAATGCTTTAAGTGTGTCCATGAATCTATGTTTAAGGTTATGAATCTTTCTATGCTACTCCATACACCCTGTATGGCATTACCTGAACACCATGCGTATAAAAATGTCACTCATGCTAATAACAATCTGCCTTCGTTGCCCCACTGAATTTTGCCAACCACCTTCGCCGGAATTGGATTGTGTATTATTTTCTGCTGCTGATGGCGAAAAGTGGACGTTGATTCCTTTACTTGTCTTCTGACCCTTTGAAGATAGGAATATCGTTACAATATTCTGTGTCTCAACGCATTCAGGTAAAATGTATAAGGCCGGGGCCTGAGGCCGAGGCAAAATGTGCTCAAAGCATCAAGGTCTAACAAGCAAAAATCCCCGCTGGCTTTTACGCCAACGGGGATTTCTATAAATGACTTTCTTTTTCCTGGTTATGAAAAGTATTTCCTCAATTCCTCTACCAGTTCCGTGCTGGCAATGGGCGTGCCTTTGATTTTGTTGAAGCCCTTTGCATCAATCAGGTATTGGTCGCGGATGATTTTAATGAGCTGACCGTTGTTGATTTCAGGAATCAGCACCGTCTCATAATTAGCCATCAGGCTTCCCAGGTTTTTGGGGAATGGACGTACATAACGCAGATGCGCATGTGCTACAGCATATCCTTCGGCCTGCAGGTCGGACACTGCGGTTTTGATGGCACCATAGGTACTACCCCAACCCAGCACCAGCACTTTGCCCTTTTCTGGTCCGCTGTCGAGTTTTTGCTCCGGAATATAGTCAGCTATTTTGTCCACCTTTTCCTGGCGAAGCTTCACCATGAATTCATGGTTATCGGTGTCGTAGCTAACGTTGCCAGTGATGTGTTGTTTTTCGAGGCCACCTATGCGGTGTTCGAGGCCGGGAGTACCGGGTACAGCCCATGGGCGGGCCAATTTTTCATCACGCTGGTAGGGTTTGTATTTTCCTTCGCCTTCGGCCAATTCAGTTTTGAAGGTTACTTCAATTTTCTCCAAATCTTCGGGCTTCGGAAATTTCCAGGGCTCAGCGCCGTTGGCAATATACCCATCACTAAGCAGGATAACCGGTGTCATGTGGTTTACTGCAATCCTTGCTGCTTCTATAGCCACTTCAAAACAATCTGAAGGTGTAGCAGCCGAGATAACAGGCATGGGGCATTCGCCATTGCGGCCGTAGTAGGCCTGCAGCAAATCGCTTTGCTCCGTTTTAGTGGGCAGGCCGGTACTGGGGCCACCACGCTGAATATTTATAATCACCAGTGGAATTTCCATCATCACTGCAAGGCCCATTGCTTCTGTTTTCAAAGCCATACCCGGACCGCTGGTGGTGGTTATTCCCAGGGAGCCGCCATATGATGCGCCAATAGCAGTTGAAATAGCTGCTATTTCATCCTCAGCCTGGAAGGTTCGGATGCCGAAGTTTTTAAACTTCGACAAATCGTGCAGGATATCACTTGCCGGGGTAATGGGGTAGCTCCCAAGGAAAATAGGCAGTCCGCTCAGTTCACCGGCAGCCACAAGGCCATAGCTCAATGCCTGGTTACCCATAATGCTGCGGTACAAACCAGGCTCCATTTTTGCCTTTTCCACCTTGTAGCGGGTAGTAAAGGTTTCGGTGGTATCGCCATAATTGTAGCCGGCCTGCAGCACTTTTAAATTGCTGTTCAGTATTTCGTCTTTCTTGCCAAACTTGTCTTTCAGGAAGCTGATGGTGCTGTCCATGTCGCGGTCGAACATCCAGTACAGGTAGCCCAATACAAACATGTTTTTGGCCCGGTCTTTTTCCTTGGTGCCCATGGCAAAATCTTTCAAAGATTCGCGGGTCATCTTGGTCACGTCAATCTTGATCAGGTCGAAACCTTCGAGGCTGCCGTCTTCCAGTGGGTTTACACCTTCGGGATAATTGGCAAGGCGCAGGTTTTTTCCATCAAAGCCATCGGTGTTGGCAATGATTTTACCACCTCTTTTTATTTGCTTGATGTTGGCCTTGAGGGCGGCTGCATTCATAGCCACCAATACATCACACAGGTCGCCGGGGGTAAATACAGGCCTGCTGCTGAAACGCAACTGGTAGCCCGATACACCGGGTAATGTGCCCTGCGGGGCCCTGATTTCAGCTGGGAAATCGGGGAAGGTGGCAAGGTCGATGCCCATAAGGGCGGTGTTGTTAGTGAACTGGCTGCCGGTAAGCTGCATGCCATCGCCGCTGTCGCCGGCAAACTTGATGACTACATCCTGCAATACGGTGGTTTCCTGGGTACTCATTGAATAGCTTAAAATTGAATGGCTACAAAAGTAAGGGAGCAGGGTGAATGCAGGATATGAGCAACATCACCATGCCATAAATGCCTGTTAAGCCAATGAAAAAATGCAAAAAAATACCCTGAATCGGGTATTGCCGATACATAATAATGAAACTAAATTGCACGTTCTCTTAAACACAACACCTCCTCCACCATCCATTAGGCATATGCCTTTGAAAATTCCCAGGTGGTGACCAACGAGCCCACCTCGCTCCATTTGTCATACCCCACCAAAAGGCTTAAACAGCACCACACCTAAGAACCACTGCCAGCAATGGTGGTGGTTTTTTGTTTTAGTTTCATGACAAATCAATATCATCATGAAACTGCTTACCTGCATTTTGACAATGCTTTGTGCGCCTGCATTTGGGCAAAAAACAATGGATACCATTTTCAACAACTACTACCGCAAAGGACTCATTAAGGTAGAGGAGATTTATGGGATGCGGGGGTTACCCGAATATCCCGCCTGCTCCTATTTGAAAGAAACAGATGACTTCCATGAGGATATCAATTTTTACATGGAAAACAATTTCCGGAATACAGCCGGAATACTCTTTTACGGAGTAGAAAATGATTCACTGCGCATTTGGCTGGTAAAGCGCCATTCATGGACCTACAGCAGCGCTGCGATAACCAAGGAAAAACTGGTGGAGGCCGAATACAATCTGAGACAAAGCCTCAAAGTGGAAGCATTGAGCCTGAACAGGGCGGTGGTGCCAAAAAACATTGATCGTTCGGTACTGAAGAAACCCATACAAGCAAAACAGGTAAGCATGGATGATGCTATCAATGCAGCTACACAAATACTGCTGCCTCCTGTCATTGCCAAACAGCTTGCAGGCCTAGAACATGTATACATCGTGTCAGAATTCAACATCGGGCAGTTTCCATTTCATTTGCTGCGCCCCTTCAAAAGCAAGGCCTACCTGGTTGACAGCCTCTCCTATTCATTCATTCCACACCTCTGCAACTTCAGAGACTTTCTGTATACCTCTTTTGACAAAATTTCAAAGAAGTACGCACTTGCAGCATCGCATCCAGTGATAATTGGCAATCCAAGTTTTAGCCATAAGGCACCCTTTGACATGCCTGCATTACCTGGTGCTGAAATGGAAGCGAAAATGGTTGCAGGAAACCTGAAATCAGCAGCTATAATTGGCGAAGCTGCAACGGTTAGTGATTTTGAAAAGAAGGCAGAAAATGCCGATTTTATTTACCTCGCCACTCATGGTTATTTTGATTTTGAAAAACTGCTGGACGGCAGTTTCCTGGCGTTTGCTCCCGACAGCGCACATCCGGAAGGAATGCTGACTGCCCGTGAAATTCAACAACAGCGCCTTAAAGCTGAGGTCGCCATTTTGAGTGCTTGCCAAACCGGTTTTGGAAAAGTGTATGCAGGTGGCGCCATGGGATTGGGACGAGCATTCAACATTGCCGGGGTTAAGTTTACAGTCATCAGTCTTTGGAGTGTTGACGATGAAGCCACTAAGGAACTGATGACAGCCTTTGTAGGTAATATGAAAATGGAAGATGATTATTTCCCTGCGCAACCCTTGCGCAAAGCAATTCTTGAAGTGAAAAAGAAATACGAAAACCCCGTTTACTGGGCACCGTTTGCAGTGTTCGGATTCACTTATTAGACGGCCAGGATGAGGCAGGCATTTTCTTTTTATTGCACACTTGTCCTTGCACCAAATACTAACCAGTAAATTGCCTTCAACCGTTCAGGTGTATTGAATGGACAAAATCATGTAGGATGGAGAATTTCATGTTGCTGGTGTTGAGCACCCTGGCATCATATGCCGTTTTTGCGCAGCCATTCATTACTGAAGGAAGAAAACCGTTAGCTGTTATTCCTGCTCAAACAAACGGTGTTGCAAAAGCAGTTGTGAGCCTCAATGGCAACTGGGAAATAAACATGAATCCTGCCCCGGAAACCTGGAAATCAAATGAAGGAAAATGGGGAAAAATAACGGTTCCCGGCGAACCGGCCATGCAGGGATTCAAGGTTACCAACGACAAGGAGTTTTTTTACAGAACCACCATCATGATTCCGCCCGATGCAAAGAACAAGACGATAATGATTCGCTTCAACGGGGTTTATAGTTATGCCAGGGTTTTTGTGAATGGGCATTTTGCACGGGAGCATTTCGGCGGCTTCACTGCGTGGGAGGTTGACATCAGCAATGATGCAATGCCGGGAAAACCGGCAACCATTTATGTTGGGGTTACCGACCGGGCGGACGACATTTCCTATGCATCGGGCTATGCGCATCATCCTATTGGTGGCATTTTAAGGGAAGTGCAAATGCTGGTACTTCCCAAAGCCTTCATTAATCGCCTTTATGCCCAAACCGATTTTACAAGTGACTTTAAACAGGCAACGCTTTCGCTCAACGTATCTGCAGCACTTGCAAACAACAACAGCAAAGTCCAATTTCAATTGCTGGATGCAAAAAGCAAACCTGTTTTCTTGCAAATGCAGTCTTTTGAATTGGCACAGGATGGAAGCGGAAAATATTCGGTGAATGTGACAAACCCCGTTTTATGGAACGAAGAAACGCCCTACCTATATACCCTAAAAGCAGCGCTTGTAACCAACGGAAAAACAACCGAAACCATTGAACAAAAAATTGGTTTCAGAAAAGTGGAAGTGAATGGCAGGCAGGTTTTGGTAAACGGTCAGCCTATAAAACTCCGTGGGGCATGCCGGCATGATATGCACCCATTGTTTGGACGAAGCACCAATCGATATTACGACAGCCTTGATGTTGTTTTGGCAAAGGAGGCCAACGTGAATTTTATCCGCACTTCACATTACCCGCCTTCAAAGGATTTCCTGGAGTTTGCCGACAGGTTTGGGCTCTACATCGAGGAAGAAACAGCCATATGTTTTGTGAATGACTGGAGAGAAGGCATCTACAAAAAATCGGGCTTAACTTATGACGACACTTCATTTACCTCCCGATATCTTGGACAACTCAGTGAAATGATAGACCGCGACCGCAATCATGCCGCCGTCATCATTTGGTCCATTGGCAACGAAAGCACCTATGGCACCAACTTTCAAAAAGAGTATGCGTTTGTGAAATCCATCGACTTGTCAAGGCCTGTATCGTGGACATGGCCCGGTTCTGCATTGAAAGAAAACAAACGCTGCTTTGATATTGCCGTAGCACACTATCCGGGGTACGATGGAAAAGAGGATGACAACTTTGGCCTTCACTATAAAAACATGGAACATGAAAGCCTGCCGCTCCTGAGCGATGAATGGGCACATGTTGCCTGCTACAACCTCACCTTACTCAAAGACGATCCCAACGTGAAGGATTTCTGGGGCAGAGGTTTGGATAGCATGTGGGCCAACCGGTTTGATGTGCCCGGCAACCTGGGTGGTGCTATCTGGGGAATGACGGATGAAACATTCCATTTGCCCGATACAGTTACAGGCTACGGACCATGGGGCTTCATTGATGTATGGCGCAGAAAAAAGACAGAATTCTGGAATGTAAAAAAAGCCTATTCACCGGTAAAGGTTTTGCAAACTCAATTCCCGCAAGAGGGAAAAAATAAAACACTCCGCATTCCAATTAAAAACCGTTTCAATCATTCACTGCTCAACGAGATTACTTTGAAAGTAACACAGAACGGCAAGTCGACTACGCAGATGCTGCCTGCCCTGAAGCCTCATGAAGAAGGGAAACTCATTGTACAAACCAACGGCACAACCGCTCCGTTACTACTACAATTCTGGAACAAACAACATCATTTGATAGATGAAGAATTGATTTCGTTCACACAGGAAAAACCTTCGCTCATCAAATCTTTAGGGAAGTGGAGTGTAAGCCGGCCGGGAAAAACGCTTTCATTAACCAATGGAAATTTGAACATACAGCTGGATACAGCCACCGGGCAATTAATCACCGCAAGCGTAAACAAACAAACAGTGATTACCGGCGGAATAAGAGTGATTGTCAAAAGGCCAAAAGATCCGGGGGCTTTCAAAGAATCAGAAGCCATCATGTCCGGCAATTACTTAGTATCTGCTGCTTCGGTGAAAATGGAAAACAAAGGCAAAGTAATAGTGACTTCCACAGGATGGGTAAGCAACTACCCGGTGAAGATGGAAACAGCATATTATGCCGATGGCACAATAGGAACAACCTATGAAGCAGACAGCATTCCGCCATACACCTGGCAGGTTGGAATTGCATTGCCGATTACCCATGAAATTGATGCCATACAATGGAATCGCAAGGGATATTGGAGCACTTACCCTGCCCATCATTTATCTGCTAATGCAGGCAGCGCAAAAAGAATTTCCAACATTACAGAACACTACCGGGTTGCCCCGAAATATGAAATAGCGTTGGGCATGTATGATTATTATTTGACAGGGACCAATACCGCTGAAAAAGCAAACATGCATGGATCAGAAGCCTACCGGGCTACCAAAGAGAATATCGTAGGCATGCAATTACAGGCGCAAAACAAAACATGGATTTCACTGCACTCAAACGGGCAGCAGGCTGCAAAAATGAATATCCTTGCCAACGCTCAGCAGGAACTGATAGTGCTTGATAAGTGGGATTACTGGACACTGAGTTGGGGAAACTTTGCAGGCAACAAAAACAGTTCATCTCACATCAAAGGAAGCGTGATGATTCATTTGAATGTTGCACAAAAAAATTGATGCAGGTTTTAGAGCAGCATGCTAAGAAGCATAGGCAGGAATGATTTGCATAATTTCAACTACTTTGAACACCATTCTATTCACGCAGCCTCCACATTATGACGAATGCCTTTACTGTTGTATACGCCAGGCTCCGGCACCATATCTGGGCCATGATAGTGGTGCCGCTCATTCCTATGGGCATCTTTGTATCGGCAATCCTGCAGTTTCCAAATGTTGCCGAATGGGTGATTTATGTTGGTGTTATTGCAAGCATGGCCATTGCAATTTTTTCGTTGCGCTGGCTTATCAAACAACATCTCAGTGTGGAAGCCCATGTAGTACCAAAGGACAATGGCCTGGAAATTGAGCTCATTAAAACCAACCTGTTTTATCCCAATGGCGAAATATTTCTTTCATTTCCTGCTATTCGGAATATCTCATACAACTACCAGGCACAAAACAACCAGGAGTATTTGCTTGTAAAACTTGCCAAAGGACCGAATGTTCAGTTTTTACCATCCGGCAACAAGCCCGAAGACCTACCTGCACTCTGCGATTCCATCTATGAAAAACGTAACCAATACAACAGCAATCCTGCATTGCAGCAAAAGGATTACATTGGCAATACGGGGTTCTACGAAACTGCGTTTGCAAAAGTGCTGACTGTTACTTCCCTCATTGCAACCGGCATGGTAACAGTGGTGATGATAGTTCGTCCCGGCTTACTGCATTGGTACAAGGCAATAGGTTGGTATGCAATTGCCGCCACCTGGCTCATCAATGTCTGGAACGCAAAACAAAAAAGCAACCAAAACAAAAACTAAGCATTCAACAACCGGATACCCTTTTCTTCCATGGCAATGCGCCGCTGCTTGTACAGGTTGCCAATGGTCATTTTAAAGGTCTTCTTGCTCATCGAAAAAAACTGGTAGATATCCTCAGGGTTGCTCTTGTCGGTGTAAGGCAGAAAGCCATTGTTCTCCTGCAACAGGCGTATCATTTTTTCCGTTTCATCTTCTACCCTTTTGTAGCCGGGCTTTCCTGCAGCCACATCTATCTTGTTGGTTTCAGGATAAATTTTCTTTACAAAGCCCGGGAATTTGTCGCCCACCTGCATGCTGCGATACACTTCGTTATTGTGCAGCAGGCCAATGTGCTGGTTGTCTATGATCATTTCCCATCCAAGCGGTGTGCTGCGGTAGGCAGTCAGGTCCACCATATCCATTTCCTTCACACTCAGGATGGTATTGCCCAGCAGGTGATCAAATTTTTCGGTGGCGGCCATGCGGCCGGTACGTTCATCGAGGTAGATGTACACGAGGTGCCAGGAACCGGGGCGCATTTCGTTGAGCATCTTGCTGCGAGGAACAAACAGATCCTTCATCAACCCATTGTCCAGGAATGACCCGTGTGGTGTAGTGCTTACTACCTGCAACTTCACTATTTCGCCCACCTTTCCCTTTGGATGTTGCGATGTGGCAATGAGGCGGTCATCGCTGTCGTGATAGATGAACACCCTGAGTTTCTGCCCCACTTTAGTTCCTTCCGGCACAAAGCGGGTGGGCAGCAAAACGCCCTCGGCGCCGTCGTCCAGATACAAGCCTATCGGCACTTCCCGTAAAACAGGGAGCGTGTTGTAATCACCTACTTTCAGTTTGGTTGGCATGGCGAAAAGAAATCTGTTTAAGTTGGCAAAAGTACCCGATAAAGGTGAGGAATGCGGATGAAGGATTTGGGGCCGATGGCGAATGCACTATCAGTTTCAATAATTTCGTTCCGCTCATCTTCCGCCGTTCGGAATTTGTGACTTTGAAACTGTATCGGCGGATTTAACATCCCCACACCTGCTCACCTGAAATGGACTCCCAAATATCCACGACCACAACGACATAAAAACAACCCTGCGCTACCTGCATACCAACTACAGGCATTTACTGAAACTCATACGCCAAGTGGATGACCTTATGATATAAATGCAATTGTATTTGCGTCATTCCATACCGATAATGCAATATTTTATAACGCAAAGAATAGGAAGGGTTTATAAAATTTTACGCCATTGGGGAAATCAGAAAACATTCGCCTATTTTTGAGTTGGTGGCGATTTTATTGGGACACTTACATCATAAACAGTGAAAATATTAATTAACGACTTACCCCAATTTAGAGAAACTTATATTCAAATTTTTAAGTCGAGGAATTATGAGGAAAACGAATTGATTTTTCTTAATTCATTTCAAGACAGTAAGGAATTTATTGCCAATTATCTAGACACAAAAAAGCTTCATATAGACGCCATTATTACTAATGATACCAGCTATACATATTATGACAGTTTAAAAGCAACAGAGCTTTGTGCTCTAAAAAATATAACAACCGATTCTTATTCTCATGGCAATTTTCGCATTTGTTCAATTCCAATAATTCTGTATTCAGATAACGACACCAAATTCAATCTAACGCCAAATAATTTTAACGCCATCATTCAAAAAAACACTTCAGGTTACCATGATTATTTTCTTGACCAATGCGAAGGCATAATCAAAAACTGGAGAAAATATTTGCACGAAGATTTAGATATTTTGAAAATAAAAATCGTGGATTTGCCTTCATTTTATAATTCAGACGATTTCAACAAATACTATAAAAAAAACGTATCATCAAAAGCAGAGCAATATTTTGCTAAAACAAAAGTCGTGTCTCTTGATTTCATTCGGCTGCCAAACAAACTTAGTTACGACTGGATAATATTGAATGATAGTATTATTGAAAACTCACTTTTAAAATATATTAAGACCTATAAAGACCATGTAAAATATGACAGGCGAAATAATGAGAGAACTATCTTGCATGACTTTTTTAGAAAGAATAAATTAATACTACTACGAGACGTTTACAATGACATGCAGTATGAAAACAATCTTTATGAATTCAACGCAAAGAATAGCGAGGAATGCGATTTCATTCTCAAAACCGAATATCCAGAATTTTTGAAAACTACATTTTTTGAAGTTAAAAAGGAAGATGTAAAGTTGTTCGTAAAAAAGAATACGAAGCGACCAAGATTTAGCGCAGAATTTTTAGACCATTTAGACCAAATTTATGGCTATAAAGAATTCGCAGAAAATCCTGTGAACGAAATAGAACTCTCTGACAAAATTGGATATTCTACAGATAAATTTGGTTACGTTTTACTTGCGGGACGATTAGAGGAAAAAGAAGAGATGAAGGAGCAATTTGACAAAAAATTGTCACGAATGTATAGTGGTATTACAGTTTTCACATATGAGGAATTAGAAGAAGTAAACTCCGATTATTTGGACAAATTTAATAGGCTAAAAGTATAAAAACCGCAGCCACCAGCAGGTTTGACAATAGGCTGGCTGACGCAACAACAATCGGCTACAAATCAATATCAGCAACAATTCCAGCTCGACGTTATGAATTTAGCCGTTAGTTGTTATCTTCATCTTTAGTAACAATACTTGGCTTTGGTTCAGGCTTGACCAGCAATAAATACCAGCTCATCGCCAAGCATTAAACGTTAGCTGCCTTTTTTAGCCCCTTAAATCAATTCTATGACAAATTTGGACATTGCAGTATGGGCCGCAAATCAGTATATCTCTCATAAAGAAGCTTCTCCAACGAAAGATGAAGAGACGATTGTTAAATATATTCTTGCTACGAGATACAAATGGGTTAATATATCACCAGAATTTGACGAACAAGCGAAATCTAATTTACCTTATGTAAAGACCTTCTTTGATTTGCTAACAGTCTTACTTAATATCGAATTAGAGGAAGGAAGAACCAACAAACTAGAATATCTTATATTTTATGCTATACTGCACCTACGAGCAAATAAATATTTTGAAAAGATAAATAGTCCAGACCTAGATCTCTTAAATGAATGTCTCAATCACATATTCAAATTTGTTATTCTTAAAGTAAAGAATGAAGAAGAATACGAAAAACATTGTTATGTAAATTTTAGCTCTCTCATCGTCCGACAGAGAGGCTATCGAGAGTTTAAAACCTATGCCGAAGTTGAAAGTGTCTTGAATATGTTTTATTAACAGCCTATTTTTATTAGCATCGGCAACCAACAAAAGGATTGCCTCGAACGTTACCTGCAACTCTTACAGACGACCGTACAAACATCAACAGGCAAAATAGAAACAAGGACGAATGAGATTTCTCGAAATGACAATGAAAACAATTTTGCTTTTAAGCATCTTGGCCTCATTCATTTCCAGCAACGGACAAAGTCAAAAGCTACCGGAAGCTAAAATTGCACACTCTCTCACAATAACTATTGGCGACACTGTTTCAGACATCGGGAAAAACATTGATTGCATGCTACAAGACAGAAACGGTAGCTATTGGTTTGCCAGTAATGGAGACGGTGTATATCGTTATGATGGCAAAACACTACTGCACATAACAAGCAAGGATGGGTTATGCAGCAATTTTGTATGGTCAATTGAGGAAGATATACATGGCCACTTATGGTTCACAACCCGTGACGGGTTTTGCTGTTATAATGGAACATCTTTCGCCAATTACACCAACATTATTGAAAACGCACCTAATGGAAAATTACAATACTCAAAAGGTGGACTTTTCTTTGGTCATCGTAATGCGGTATGTTTTTATGACGGTAAATCATTTACAAACTTTGTTATTCACCCCGACAATTACAGCCCTTCACCAGGCGATATGAACAGGCCGTATAGCGTTTATTCCACGCTGGTTGATAAAGCAGGTAATGTTTGGTTTGGTACGCAATCGCAGGGTGTTTGTCGCTATGACGGCAAAACTTTTTCTTACCTGGCCGACAAAAATTTAGCTGGTCCTGCGGTAAGAACTTTATTTCAGGACAAGCATGGTAATCTGTGGTTTGGCAATAATGGTGGTGGTTTGTATCGTTACGATGGAAAAACGCTAACCAACATCACAGAAGAAAAAGGTTTGGGAAATCCTGAATTCTTAAAATGTCATTTCAATGATAAACCCGGGTCACTCGCAAGGGTATGGGCCATTAATGAGGACAATAATGGAAATCTATGGATTGGAACGATTGATGCAGGTGTATGGAAATTTGACGGAACAAACCTGACCAATTACACCACCAAAGACGGACTTGCCGGAAACGCTATTTGGAAAATTTATAAAGACAAGGCAGGCGAACTTTGGTTTGTGACAAATGGAGAAGCGATTTGCACATTCAACG
>JBBIOQ010000092.1:0-17581 GCA_037443285.1 Sphingobacteriales bacterium
CACTACCTTGGCCAAACCCACAGACAAGTTCAAAAATCAGCCGTTGGGGAGAATTGGCGAGGTTTCCGTTTATTTTGTCATTGCAGATTATTCCATGCATACAAGAGGCTTCATAAAACATTCTTACGCCCTTACAATATTTCTCCTGACACTCAGTGTCTTTTGTATCGGGCCCTCTTTGGCACAGGTCAGCAGCAAAGATTACAAAGCTGCAGATTTCAGTATAACACATTGTACCGGAATCAGAACAGCCAGCCAGCCCAAAAGAAACTTTGTGTTGGTCAGCGGCCGGCAACTCGAATCGATTTTGAAGAATAAGGTCTACACGGTTTATGCCCTTCTGAACGACCACCAGGCCATTATCCGGAAAGCAGATGCTTTACATTTTAAAGGCAATGCTATCACCATTGAACTCATTGAAGACGGATGGAAAATTGCCGGGGATGATTTGGCACTATGGCAAGCAATGTCCGATGCTGCTACGCTCCAACTCCTTGCTGGCATTGATGATTCATTACACTTTGTTGAATCACTGGCTCAAGGATTAAAGAAGCAAGTGATACGTATTGATGGCCAGTCACATGTTGCTGTCATCAGCATTCCAAAATCTGAACTACCGGATTTGCTCACCAACAATTCCATCATTAGCGTTCAGTTGATGAATGCCCGAAAGGCAAAACCCGAACAGGCATTGAGCCGATTTGATTTGACTTCGCCCAACGGACCCTTAGCGCAGCAGCAATTCCCCTCCGTCAATGGTAAAGGCATCAATATCAGCCTGAAAGAAGACCTGTTTGATTCCACCGATTTGGATCTCAGGAACAGGTATTTTTTCAACTCCCTTAGCTCCAAAATAACCAGTAGCCACGCCACCATTATGGCTACTATGCTAGGCGGTTCAGGCAATTCCTACCGAACCGGCAAGGGTATTGCGTATAAATCGACCCTTACGAGTACCACCTATGCGAATCTCATTCCCGAAAGCATCGACTACTATACCAGTCAAAACATTACGGTACAAAACCATTCCTATGGCGTAGGGGTAGAAACAAATTATGCAACAGATGCAGCAGCATACGACCTATCCACATGGCAGGACACAACCCTACTGCATATTTTTTCTGCAGGAAACGCCGGATTGGAAACGCCCACCTCAGGGCGATATAACGGACTAACCAACTACGCAACAATTACCGGCAGTTTTAAGATGAGCAAGAACAGCCTGGCTGTTGCTGCTATCGATTCATTCAACGTGGCCGAAAGCAGAAGTTCGAGAGGCCCTGCAAATGACGGCAGAATAAAACCGGAAATAGGCACTTATGGAGAAGATGGCACCTCTGGCGCTGCAGCACTTACATCAGGCACAGCAGCGCTGGTCCAACAAGTGGTAAAAACCCAAACAGGCAAAACACCGGCAGCTTCGCTTACCAAGGCCATTCTGATCAACGGCACAAAAGACATTGGTGCGGAAGGACCAGACTACATAACGGGCTACGGCTTGCTGGATGCATACCAGTCTGTAAAAATTGCTGACACTAGAAGCTACTCAATAGGAACCGCAACTGCCAACAGTAAATGGGACCTTCATTTCAATGTTCCAGCGGGTACCGGCAAACTTGCCGTTACACTTTGCTGGTCCGACACGGCAGGTTCTCCGCTTTCCTTTAAGTCTATTCAAAACAACCTTGACCTGCTGCTAATTGCACCAAATGGTGACACTATTCTTCCATGGAAATTGAATGACTATCCTTCGTTGGATTCTCTTTTGTTACCTGCAAAACGCGGCATAGACATTCTCAATACTGTGGAGCATGTTTCCTTAAAAACACCCGCAGCAGGTAATTACACTATCGAAGTTGTTGGCAAATCGCTGGTGACCAGCCAGCAGCGATTTTCAATTGCATGGCATGTCGAACCAAAAGACAGTTTGTATTTCACCAACCCACTTGCCACCCACCAGGTGGATGCATCTACAGGAGTCCTGATCAGGTGGAAACAGTTTTTTTCCAGCAGTCAAAGTGGAACCGTTAGCATTCGTAACATCTCATCAAATAGTTTGCAGGTACTGGCAAACAATGTGCAGCTTGAAAAGGAATACTTGCTGTGGAAGCCAAACAACAATGAATCATTCAGGGCGCAGTTGGTGATGACTGTCAATGGAAAGGATTTTGTGTCTGATACTTTCCTGGTGCATCTGCCTGCTTCCATGCACGTTGGATTTATTTGCAATGATTCTGCATTACTCTACTGGAACCAGGTGCCAAAGACAAAATCCTATTCGGTATTTGCCATGGGCGACACCACTATGCAACTGCTGGGAACCACCACAGACACCGTATGGGTGATGGCGGGTGACAAAATCAAAAGCCGCTATTTCGCTGTGACACCTAACATTGAAAACAGGGACGGAACAAGAAGCTATGCTATTGACATTGCCCAACAAGGCATAGCTTGTTATCTTAAAAATTTCCTTGCATTGTACAACGGAGATAGTGCGCAGCTTGTGCTTAACCTTGGTACTTTGTACAATGTGAAACAGGTGGAGTTCCAAAAGAAAACGCCTGCTGGTTTTTCAGTGCTTCAACTTTTCACGAATCCAATAACCACTGCGTTTAACTACTTCGATTCAAAGTTGTTGCTGGGAAGCAATACTTACAGGGCTGCCATTGTACTTGCAAATGGAGTGACCATATATTCTGAAGAAGAAACAGCTTACTCAACCAATCCTAATTATTTCACCGTATTCCCTAATCCTGTGGTGAAAGGCACAGCAGTAAAGATTATCAGCAAATACAATGATCTTGCATATGCCACTTTGTTCGACATGACCGGAAGAAAAATCCAGGAAATTGCCCTCGACGACCTGGTTACATTTATGAATACCAACAATCTGCAGTCAGGTATGTATCTAGTGCAAATATCCGGAGCTAATAACCAAGTGTTGCAGGTTGCAAAACTGGTAATCCTTTGACATCAATACCAGGCTGATTTTCGCAAAAAATTCCTCACGTAATCATCCACTCCATCTTCTAATGAAGTGAAAGGCTCAGCATATCCTGCATCACGCAATTTCTGCATGTTGGCCTGGGTGAAGTACTGGTACTTATCGCGAATATCTTCAGGCATATCAATGAAAACAATGTTAGGATCCAGATCCATGCCACGAAATGTTGCTGCGGCCAAATCATAAAAACTGCGGGCTTTGCCAGTACCTAAATTGTAAAGTCCGCGGGCAAGATTTCCTTCAGGGGGGGTGGGTGCTGCCATCATCCACGCTATCACCTTAACCACATCCTTTACGTAAATGAAATCACGCAGTTGCTGACCATCTGCAAAATCAGGTCGGTGACTCTTGAAGAGTTTTACCACACCATCTTTTTTAATCTGGTTAAATGCATGCCAGATAACAGAAGCCATTCGACCTTTGTGATATTCATTTGGTCCATACACATTAAAGAATTTTAAGCCTGCCCAGAACGGAGGAGAATTCTTAGCACCTGGTTGTTTGCCCTGGTGTTTCTTCCAGTCATCTGTTTGCTCCAAAGCCCACTTGTCAAACTCATTCTTACTTACACCGTATGGATTCAACGGTTGCAATTTGAATGGCAATTCGTGGTTGTCATCGTAGCCCAATTCACCGGCACCGTAGGTAGCAGCAGAGGAAGCGTAAATGAATGGGATTTGCCTTTCGGTGCAGTAACGCCAAACCATTTTGCTGTACTCCACGTTCAACTCTTCATGAATGGCGTAATTGAATTCTGTAGTATCGGTGCGGGCTCCAAGGTGAATAACGAAATCAATTGCAGTTTCATTCAGCTTCAGCCAGTCCTCAAGGTTGTAACGTTCTATAATCTGTGCGTAAGCTTTCCCCTCCCAGTTATTACGTTTTTCTTCACGGCCAAAATCATCTACAAGGATTAAGTTTTCATAACCCATTTCATTGAGATAGCCAGCCATCACACTTCCTATGAAACCAGCAGCCCCCGTTACAATAATGGTTTTGTTCCTGTCAATATTCAAGGCCATTTGTTACAAATTTTTAATAGAAAAGGAATGCCTTTAGTTGCTACTGTATGCAAAGAACTGCATTTTAATTGCAGGGCCCAAACGAAGGTTTTTCGAATGCATTACAGTGAACCAGGAAATGGTGAGTACAACATTTTTATATTCACGCCAAATTATTGAATGAACAGCCCGCATCGCTACTTCATCATTCATAAGCCACCCAGTATGGTTTCGCAATTTGTGAGCAGCCACAATGTGGGTTTGCTGGGCGACCTTGATTTCACTTTTCCCGAAGGCACACATGCCATTGGTCGCCTCGACAATCATTCCGAAGGCCTGCTCATTCTAACCACCAACAAACGTGTAACAAAACTGCTGTTTGAAAGCGGTGTGCCACATGGGCGCACCTACCTTGTGCAAGTAAAATATGCAGTAAGCGAAGAAAAGCTGCAGCATTTGCGATCTGGTGTAAGCATACAGGTAAAAGGTGGTGGATACTATACAACCACTGCCTGCGATGTGCGCATTGAACACCATCCGGAACAATACATTTCAACAGTTGATGAAGTATTCATGCACCATGCACATACATGGCTTGTCATTACCCTCACAGAGGGCAAATTTCACCAGGTACGCAAAATGGTAAGGACAGTGGGGCATCTCTGCAAAAGGCTTATCCGCATCAGCATCGAAGATTTGAAACTGGAAGGCCTTGAAAGAGGTGGTGTAAGGGAGATAGAGGAAACTGCATTCTTTGAAATGCTCCGCATCATTAACTGGCAATAAGAAACCAATAAGGCAATCAAGCACCTTATTGGTTCAAATTTAAATTGTGGATTTTAAGAAGCCTTACAGCATGGCCAATGCATGCTCACTGTCATGCCCCTTAAGCAGATTTTCAATGGCAGTATCGTACTTGTTTTTCCAATCTGTAATGCTTCCCCAATCAGCCGCATCAACCAGTATCTCACTGCTCGTCACCTCGCCAATTACTTCGTAGTGCTGCGCATAGCTTTGAAGGGCCTCTTCGAGTGTGGCCAGTGCATCGCGTTTTACTGTTACCACAACCCTGCTCTGCGATTCGCCAAACAAGAAGGCATCCTTGCGTAAAGAAGCGTTTGTGTTTAATTCAAATCCCAGGTTGTTCCAGAACGCACATTCGCAAAGCGTTACAAACACACCGCCTTCGCTTACATCATGCGCACTGCTGATAAGTTTATTCTTTATCAAATCGGCAACCACTTTTTGCAAATGGAATTCTTCTTCAATGTCAAAATGAGGGGCGGGACTAAACTCTATGCCTTGCAATTTGTGCAGATACTCGCTGCTGTTGATATCGTTGGTGCTCTTGCCAATCAGCATAATAACATCACCAGTTTGTTTGAAGTCGAGCGTCATTTTTTGATTCATGTTTTCCAGTAGACCTACCATGCCAATCGTCGGTGTTGGATACACCGGTCCATCGGGATTTTGGTTGTAGAAACTCACATTGCCGCCGGTAACAGGAGTATTGAATTTGCAGCAGGCATCGCCCATTCCTTTAATAGCATGTACAAACTGCCAGTACACTTCAGGGTCGTAAGGATTTCCAAAGTTGAGGCAATTGGTTACACCCAAAGGTTCGCCGCCACTGCACACAATGTTTCGGGCAGCTTCCGCCACAGCTATCATAGCGCCTTTGTATGGGTCGGCAAAAACATAGCGACTGTTACAATCTGTAGTAACGGCAAGCGCCTTGTCGCTGGGCTTAGCCAGCACAACCGCAGCATCGCTTGGAGCATTTGTGCTTGTGTTGCCGGTGCCCACCATGCTGTCGTACTGCACGTACACAGCACGCTTGCTGGCAATGTTGGGTATGGTTATGATTTTTTCGGCTACAGCTTTCAGGTCGGATGGTTCGACTATGGTTGTTTGGTCAAACGCATTTACCTGTGCCAGGTATGCCGGCTCTTTGTATTCGCGGGTGTATTGAGGAGCGCCGCCACCAAGAACGAGAATTTCCGCCTCAATCTGTGCTTCGAGTTGGCCATGCATGTAAAAACTCAGCAGCCCATCGTCGGTCACTTCACCAATATTGCTGCATGGCAGGTCCCATTTTTCAAACACTTTCAGCACTGCATCTTCTTTGCCCTTTTCCACTACCATCAGCATCCGTTCCTGGCTTTCGCTCAGGAGTAATTCCCATGTTTTCATATTTGCCTGGCGGGTAGGCACTTTGTCCAGATCAATGCGCATGCCGCTTTTGCCCTTGGCACTCATTTCTGCTGTGGAACATATAATGCCAGCTGCACCCATGTCCTGCATGCCTACTACTGCGCCCGTTTTTATGACCTCGAGGCAGGCCTCCAACAGTTTCTTTTCCTGGAACGGGTCGCCAACTTGCACGGCTGGCAAGTCCTGCGCACTTTCGGCAGTAATATCGGCACTGGCAAAAGAGGCACCGCCAATTCCATCTTTACCGGTGGCGCTCCCTACAAAAAAAACTGGATTGCCCTTCCCTTCGGCTATAGCACTTACTGTTTCGCCAGCTTTTACAATGCCTACACTCATGGCATTTACCAGCGGATTGGTATGATATTTCTGTTCAAAATAAACTTCACCACCCACAGTAGGAACGCCAAAGCAGTTACCATAATGGCCAATGCCATGCACTACGCCGCCCAGCAACCACTGGGTTTTCTTTTCGGCGAGGTTGCCAAAGCGCAGGCTATTGAGCGATGCAATGGGCCTGGCACCCATGGTGAAAATATCGCGATGTATGCCCCCTACGCCGGTAGCAGCTCCCTGGAAGGGCTCGATAGCGCTGGGGTGGTTGTGACTTTCAATTTTGAAAACCACGCCCCAGTTGTCGCCCATATCCATCAGGCCGGCGTTTTCCTCTCCTGCAGCCACCAGCATACGGCCGCCTTCACGGGGCAGCGTCTTCAACCATTTAATACTGTTTTTGTAGCTGCAGTGTTCGCTCCACATGCCACTGAAGGCGCAGAGTTCATTGAAATTGGGCACACGGCCCATCTTTTCCTTGATCAGTTCGTATTCGTCCTCCGTGATGCGTAATTGCTGAAGGGTGGATGAGTTTATTTCCATGAATTTGATTGAAAAGCGGATAAATGAGCCGCAAATGTAAACGATGCCATCGGGATGAAACGACCTTAAATAATCACAAAACCGTAGCCTGCTGCCCTTCAAAAAGGGTGGAATTTTTAATGCTGACTTATCCCTTAATCGTAATGCCGAGAAACAAGCCAAGGGTAAGAACCATGAGTATGTAGGACATTAGCATAATTCCGGAATAGTAAAACGACTTTCGGAATCGTCCGAGCTTTTTCAGTGTACGCACATGCTTGGCTGAATAGGTGACCAAACCCAGAAAACCTGCAAAGAATAAGGTGACAGCTATCGTTTTCGGCGTGATGACCTGCAGCACCGGCCTGTCGGACTCCCGCGATTTTTCCTCCAGCAATTTGTAGAGGGCAAATCCGAAAGTAGTCATCGTGGCAGCCGTACGCACCATGGCCATCTGGGCCCGGTACAAGGCCAGTTCCAGTTTCTCAATGGATATCTCTTCTTTCTGTTCCTTTTTCTTCTTTTTTTGCGGCTCTTCCGTAATCGGCTGCAATTCCTGGGGTTTCGTTTCTTCCATCGAAATCAAGGTTTTTGGCGGTAGAAAATTAGGCCATTTCTAACAAATCAGACGCCGCCCTGGCAGTTGTATCGGCCTGCATTGGTCAGGTTATTTATCCGGTTTATCTGAGTGCCCTTCTCCCTTCGCTGGTCACCAATCTTATGAATTAGCCAGCTTAAAGCAGATCAGTTTTATGTCCATTCACCATGACGGTACCACCCACTACTTCGGAATCACCTGTACCACCATCTTAGCATTGGTTGTGCCTGCGGACTGATAATTACTTCCTGTTCCAATGTCATCTCCAGCCCCTTTTTCAAACATTACATCGAAGGAGTAATTACCAGGACTTACATTGTCAACCATAAGATGGCAGGTAATATTGGCTTGTGCGCCATTTGCTATTCTTTCTGTGCTTCCTTCTAAGGCGATTGTACCACCGGCATTTCTAAAGTAAACTTTCAGTATGGCCGTTGCATTGACCCCATTTACGTTGTACATGTTATAAACAGATAATTTACAAGTGACTATCACCGCACTTGTTCTGGTCACAGTAATAGACTGACCATCTACACCTCCAACAGTAGTGGAACCGTTTATGCCTATCAAATCGTTCTGAACATCTGTTCCCGTAAATTGGTAAAAGGCGTTTCCTTCATTGGACCAGGATGCAGCTGCGCCCGGGCCTCCCGACCGAATTGTCTGTCCTGCCGTACCCGAAAGGCCATTTACATAAATGGCGCCATTGCCAGCCAGCCCAAGCACATTACTTCCCGTTGTATTAAAGAAATTCAATCGGTCGCCATCGGCTGTGGTTCCTGAAATAAATCCGGCAATATCCCAAATGCGGTTGTTGCCGGCAGTGTTTCCGTTTTTAATTCTGATCCTTCCAAAATCACTTGTTGAACCCTGAGAAATCAGCAACTGAGGCGTACTTGATGTGGAAGCGATATCCAACTTGCCGGCCGGATAGTCGGTGCCAATGCCAACAGCATTCAATGCACCGTTTACATGAAGAATTTTGTTGCCCTGAGAGCCAAGACTCAAAACATTATAGGCACCATTTTGGCCTTGCACCATAATAGAGGCAGCACCAGCACCACCACCAGATGTGGCAATACCCATCTTTAACCTGTACGCATCACTACCAATGCGAAAATCACCTTCGCCTCCTACCACATCCCAGTTGCCGCCACCCACATCTAACGGCGTTGCGGGGTTCGCGTTGTTAATGCCTACTCTTCCATTATTTGAAATGGCCAAAAATCCACCCGATGGACGTGTGGTATTATCTACATCATACTCCAACAAAATTGCTGAAGTGGTATAGTCGGTACCATTGGCTACGCGATAGCCGCGAATGCCCAGCGCAGTATGGTTGGTGCCGGCAATGAAACCAACGTTTGCCAGTTTTACCTCATTGCCTGCTGTGTTGCCCAATACACCCGCATTTACCCTGAATGCATTGCTCATAGCGCTGCCGGTTAGTTCTGAGCCGGTTCCAACTGAAAGTTTTGCGTTGGGGCTGCTGACTCCTATGCCCACATTTTGGCCTGCAACAAGGAATGTCGAAGCCATAAAAACGGCGGTAACCAGGAATTTCATTGATAGAGCTTTTTTATAGATGAGTATTTTATTATCGAAACTGGTAAAAATCAAGTTTCTCTAACACTTGCCAACAGAACTCCCAATAGCCGCAACGCTTACCCTTGTGGAAATGATAGGTGACCCAATATCAATATTCATAATTTTATCAATATTCAATTATGATCAATGTCAGGAATCCCTTCCGTGCTTGTTATTGGCGGCACCACGTTTGACCATATCGCTTACCTCGAAGAACTTCCAAAAGGAATTCCCACTACTTTTCACCAATGCCGTTTCCAGGAAACCGCCGGAAGTACCGGAACAGGCAAGGCTGTAGCATTGCATCAGTTGGGTGTGCCTGTTCATCTCATTAGTGCATGCGGCCAGGACCCATGGGGCCAGCGAATAAGAAATTACTTTGATGAATCGGGTGTTTCATACGATTTGCTTGATGACCCAAACGGCACCGAACGACATTTCAACATTATGGATGCAGAAGGTAAACGCATTTCCATTTTCATCACCAACAGCAGTGAAAGCATTGACCTGCCGGAAAACTACCTGCAGCAACAACTGGCAAAGTATGATGTCATTGTGCTCAATATCATCAGCTATTGCAGGCCATGGGCTCAAGTGGTGGAAGCTTCGAAAAAACCTGTGTGGACTGACCTGCATGATTATGACGGCAGCAATAGTTATCACGACCCATTCATCCATGCAGCACAATACATTCATCTCAGCAGCGACAACCTGACCGATTACAAAACATTGATGGAAAAATTCATTAGTTCCGGAAAGAAACTGGTAGTATGCACCCATGGTAAAGAGGGAGCCAGCCTGCTTTCAAAAGAAACAGGATGGATAGAAATGCAGGCAGAGGAAGTGCCCATTGTAGATACCAACGGCGCCGGCGATAATTTCTTTGCAGGCTTCCTATTTGCCTGGCTCAAAGGCAACGAACTTGCTACCTGTATGCGATACGGCACAAAGGCTGCGGCTATCTGTGTGCAATCATCGCACATAGTTTCGCCTGTACTGGATGCGCAATTGCTGTAGCCAGGTATTTTGCATAGGTGGGAGACTTACTTTTATCTGATTCAAAAAAATAACCTCACAGCTTTTGAGAATACCTGGGCATCTATACCTGTATCTATTCATAATGGCGGTGGCGTGTAAACAGCCATCGTCCAACAATGCACAGCAACATTCAATAGTATTTGCGCAGCCGCTTGTCATTAAACTCGACACAACGGGGGGGTACCAAATCAACCCGGTAACCGGTGATTCTGTCCAATGCATTACCCAACCTTCCGGTGAAAGAATAATTACAGGCAAAACATTTCCTATTGAAGGTGATCATCCTGATGTAAGGTTATTACGAATGGCCCCCACCAGGCCTTTAATGATACAGCCAAAGGTGACTATATCGGGTAACGGAAAACCTTTTGCCGTAACTCCCGAAATCATTCCGTTTGACAGTAACAAGATAACGCGAATACCGCTTGACCTTGGTGCAGGCGAAGGTGAACTACACAACAACCATGGGACCTTACAAACGGGAATACCATTTACAGTGAAGAGTACAAGCACACCGGCACACGAGCCCTTGCCTGTAAAGGCTTTGCCGATGCGATACAAAGACGGGGCTTCGGCTAACATACAATACCTTGACGTTGACCAGGGCATGCCATCTTCCTATGTTTTGAGTTTACTCGAAGACAGTAAGGGAAACATGTGGTTTGGCACCGATGGTGAAGGGGTTTGCAGGTATAATGGAATAGGTTTCACCAACTTCAATACCAAAAACGGATTGCCCGGGAGTGCTGTCCGCTCGATCTGCGAAGACAGGAACGGCAACATCTGGTTTGCAACCGACGGAGGCATTTGCGAATACGATGGAACGCATTTCACTTGTTACACCGAAAAAGGAGGTCTGCCCTCCAATTTAGTCACCTTCGTTTTCCAGGACAGCAAAAACAACATGTGGTTTGGTTCGGAAAACCGCGGTGCATGGATGTTTGACGGAAAAATATTTGTTGCATATTCTACCCATGAAGGCCTTCCATCGAATGCTGTAAACGCCGTATCAGAAGATGCCTCAGGCAATATCTGGTTCGCTACAAAAAAAGGATCTGCTGCTTTTGACGGTTTAGAATTCAGATGGTACACTCCAATGCTTGGCAAGGATACGCTCAACGTTTCAAGCATTGCAGAAGACAATCAACATCATACCTGGTTGGGTACTTCCGAGAATGGCGTGTACGGTTACTTCGATACGGTCATTCAACACTTTAACATGCAGAATGGCTTGCCCAGCAATGTGATATGGAGGTTGACAAAAGAAAGAAATGGCAACCTGTTAATCTCATGCACTTACGGGGCTATCTCCATATTCGATGGAAAGTATTTCGAGCAATATGGACTGAATGAAGGGTTATCAAATTCCAAAGTGCGAGAAGTGATCGAAGACCATGATGGAAACATCTGGTGTGGCACCGATGGCGGCGGAGTAAACAAATTGAATGCCGGAAGTTTTCACTATTACATCAATAACTCCTATTTCCAGAACAGCCGCGTCAGGCCTGTGACAAGGGATAGCAGCGGCATCCTCTGGTTCGGAACTGAATTTGCAGGCCTGAGCCGTTTCGACGGACATTTCTTCCAATCATATGGGCCTCGTGAAGGCATTTCTGACTTTGGAGCAAGGGCACTGCTGGTCGACCGGGGGGGAATTGTTTGGTTAGGCGGCACAGGCAGAGGCGTAGATCGCATAGCGGACAAAAGCATTACCAATTTCACAACAACGCAAGGGTTAGCAGGCAATGCAATCATGCATATCACAAAAGATTCGAAGGATGCATTATGGTTTGCCTGCTACGATGGCGGCGCCAGCAAACTAGACAAGGATGGCTTTACGAATTACACCAGGGAAAAAGGCCTTTCGTCCAACAAAGTTTTCACAGCTGTAGAAGACAATATGCACCGGGTTTGGTTCGGTACTGATGGCGGCGGATTGTGCCTGCTCTTTAACAATCAAATGCAGGTTATTTCTGAAAAAGAAGGTCTTCCATCAAACACTGTAACTACTGTTTTGGAAGACCATGCACATCGAATTTGGATAGGAACTATTGGAGGTGGAATATGTCGTATGGATGGCGACAAACTTTACGCTTACTCAAAGAAAAATGGCTTGTCGGATAATAATGTATGGTCGATCATCGAAGACAATTATCATCGATTGTGGGTGGGAACAGACCGCGGGCTGAACCTGCTTCAGCCGCTTGATTCGGTCCAGTACCGAATCACCTCTTTTGGTTTGCAGGATGGTTTGCGATCGATAGACTTCAATCTGCACAGTGCGGTAATTGACAATGAAAATCGCTGCTGGTGGGGTACCGGCAAAGGTTTGGTTTCGCTTAACCTCGACATACCTTTGCGCTTTGACACTCCTCGTTCATTGCGATTACTGGAATTGCAGGTGAATGAGCAAACACCTGATTATCGTGGCCTCGACGCCGAACAGCAGGAAAAAATACAGGTAAAAAATGTTGTTCCATTTTCAAACATTCCTGCCAACCCAACTTTCGCCTACGATCAAAATCACCTCACGCTTCATTTCACTGCTACTGACTGGACCTATGAAAACAAGATCAAGTACAGTTACCGGTTGATAGGATTAGATAACCATTGGAGCATGGCTTCAGAAGAAACAAAAGCAGATTACCGGAACCTGAAGCATGGACATTATGTGTTTGAATTAAGAGCCATCGGTGCATCGCAGGAATGGACCAAACCCATTCAATACGCATTTAGCATTCAACCGGCCTGGTGGCAAACATGGTGGTTCAAAACAACCATTGCCTTGTGTGCAGCCTTGCTGTTGCTGTTTATTTCAAAGCAGATTTACCTTTCGAAATTGCGCAGGCAACGAAACCTGATGGAAAAGCAATTGGCGGTGCAGATGGAAAGACAACGCATTTCGGCTGAAATGCACGATGACATTGGTGCAGGCCTGTCCGGCGTAAGGCTACTCACCGAAATCACCAGGCAAAAACTGGGCGATGCCCCTGCAACAAACGACATCGACAAAATTCACCAATCGCTGGGCGAAATATCGTCGAAGATGAAAGAAGTAATCTGGAGCCTGAATGCAGAACATGATCATTTAAGCAACCTGGTTTATTTCATACAAAAACAAGTGCGAACGATGCTTGAAAATTATCCCTGCGAACTCAGCATTTCCATTCCTGAATTAATCCCCGACATCGAAATTGGCGGGCAGGCAAGAAGAAATATTTACCTCGCTGTAAAAGAAGCTATTCACAACATTATTAAACACGCAGGTGCCAACAGGGTTAACCTCAAAATAGCCTGTGAAGAAACCCTGGCTATTACCATATCAGATAATGGAAAAGGATTGATGAATGGAGTAATCGATCAGGGTAATGGCCTGAACAATATGCGCAATAGAATGGCGCAATTACAAGGCAAATTTACCTCCATCAACAACAACGGACTCACCATCATTTTTGAGATACCTTTAAAGCAAACCGGATGATAACTGTATCCATTGTAGAAGATAACGACCAGTTCAGGAATGCATTGGAAATGATCATTGGCAGTCAGCCCGACCTGTCGTTGGCAGGTTCCTATGCAAGCGCAGAAAAAGCCATCCATGAATTGCCTGTTCATGTACCTGACATAGTGATTACCGACATTACCTTACCCGGCATGCGGGGCACTGAGTTGATTGTACAGCTTAAGCACAAAATGCCTCAGACACAGTTTATGGTCTGCAGTATTCATGATGACAACGATACCGTATTCGAGGCGCTGAAATGCGGGGCATCGGGCTACATTCTTAAAGACCCAGTAACAGCTGATGAAATTGAAAAGGCCATTCACGATTTGTACAAAGGAGGCTCGCCCATGAGCCCATTTATTGCACGCAAGGTGATTCAGTCGTTTCAGAAACCTGCTATCAGCGAAGCACAATCCATACTCAGCCAACGCGAACGAGAAGTACTCGACCTGCTTGCAAAAGGACTGCTTTACAAGGAAATTGCTCACCAACTGGGTGTGAGTATGGAAACTGTAAAAAAACACCTGCAAAACATTTACCAGAAACTTCATGTGCAAAACAAGGTTGAAGCGCTCAACAAATTCAGGGTGATGTAAAGCAATTCCCAAAACGGGTAATTGTTTCTTCCTTCAACTACTCCCACTTTTATTGGGCAAATCACCTTTTCTAAACATTTCATGAAAAGTGCTGTTCACCTATTAACAGATAGAGAAAAGCAAGTATTGCTATTGCTGTCAAAGGGCCTTACTTATGCAGCAATAGGCGAGCGTCTCGAAGTGAGTGCCGAAACCGTAAAGAAACACCTGCAGCACATTTACCGCAAACTGAAGGCTCAAAACAAAATTGAAGCATTGATAAACGCCAAACTGCTTTAAAACATTCCCCGAAAGGGGAATTGTTATTTGAGTCCTTTACTTCCACTTTTACATTTCATGAAAACCTGCAGGTTATGAGAAAGATTTATATGCTTCTTATTCCAATGGTTTGCTGCTACAGTTACGCTTCCACACAAAATATTGGCATCGGCACTGCCACTCCCAATTCTGATGCTGCACTCGACATCACCAGCACTACCAAAGGTATTCTCATTCCTCGGGTAGCCCTCACAGCTACCAATGCGGCAGCGCCTCTTGCCAATTTTGTGACGGGCATGCTGGTGTACAACACAGCCACCGCCGGCACTATTCCCAACAAGGTGACACCTGGGTTTTATTATGCTAATGGCGGTAGTTGGCAACGCGTAAGCGGATGGAATCTATCGGGAAATGCTGGAACCGGCAGTTCAGATTTTGTGGGCACGACCGACAACATTACCCTGAATTTCAAAGTCAACAATCAGAAGTCCGGAAGCATTGACCAGTTGCAGCACAACACATTCCTGGGAATTCTCACAGGCTACTCAACAACCTCAGTACACAACAGTGTGGCGGTAGGCGATAGTGCAATGAACAAAGAAACCACAGGTTTTGAAAATGTTGCGGTAGGCTACCGGGCATTGGCGTCAAGTGTAGCTACGTTTAACAACACCGCTATAGGATCAAACACTTTAATGGCAAACAGCACAGGCAAAAGCAATACGGCCGTGGGCGCCTTTGCATTAATGAACAACACTACGGCACAGGGCAATGTTGCCGTTGGAGCAACTGCCATGCAAAACAACGTGACCGGCGCAGGAAACACAGCATTAGGATTTTCAGCGTTGCAATTGTCCGAAGCCAACAACAATACGGCCATTGGTAACAATTCACTACGAAACAACAGATCCGGAACAGGCAACACAGCCACCGGATGGTTTTCATTAAACAACAACGATGTAGGTACGGGTAACATTGCTATGGGCGGGGCGGCTATGTTTGGCAACAAATCTGGCAATTACAATGTGGCATTAGGAAACAACTCGCTGAGTGGGAATGTTTTTGGAAGCCAAAACACAGCGGTTGGAGTTCAATCATTGTGGAAATCGATTTATGATAATGGCACTGCGGTTGGCTACCAGGCACTGTACAGTGATACTGCCGGGGATGGGACAGCAGTAGGTTACAGAGCCCTGTATTCAAACACTTCCGGCCAGGCCAATTCAGCACTCGGCAGTGAGGCTTTATCTATGAATACAACCGGTTATTATAATGTAGCTGTTGGAAACTCAGCGCTGCTGAATAACGTTACCGGTTATGCCAACACTGCTCAAGGTACCGGGGCGCTGTATTCCGATTCAACCGGCAACAGTAATAACGGAGTAGGTGCGCTTGCAATGTTTACAAACAAGACAGGCCATTACAACACAGCAGTTGGCGACAGTGTATTGTTTTCATCAACAGGCAACAGCAACACCGCCATCGGAAGGCAAGCGGGATTTAACCTTACTGCAGGCGATAACAACATTTTGATTGGTTACAATGCACAAGCGCCCAACAACACAGGTAGCAACCAGGTGCGCATTGGCGATGCCAATATTACCTACGCAGGCATACAGGTAGCCTGGACCATCACCAGCGACCAACGCTTCAAATCCGAAATCGAAAACAGCGAATTGGGATTGAATTTTATCAATCAATTGCGCCCCGTTTCTTATGTACGCAATAACGATGTAAGCAAGAAAGAAGAGTTCGGCTTCATTGCGCAGGAAGTGGAGCAGGCTCTTGCAACTTCAGGCGCGTCCAACACAGGCATTATTGCCAAAGACAGCAAAGGCTTGTACAGCATGCGTTACAACGATTTGATGGCGCCCATGGTGAAAGCTATCCAGGAACAGCAAAAAATGATTCAAACCCAACAGCAGCAGCTCTTGAACCAGGCTAATGAGATTGATGAACTAAAAAAAATGCTGAAACAAAAACCGGGAAAACAATAGTTCATTATTTCAGATAAAAACATCAGTTTCTCCATTAAGCACTTAGATGATTCAACAATTTGAACATCGTTTCACCCATTAAAACACCACCACCTAATCGAACAAATTTCATTAATACCAACAGCAAGACCTATGTTATTGAAACGATTTATTACTTTCTCATGCACACTATTTTTTATTGAAACTGTCTGTGCGCAAATAGGAATCGGAACGACCAACCCGAACGCTGATGCAATGCTCGACATTAACAGCACAAACAAAGGCGTGCTCATTCCACGAGTGGCACTTACTGCCAGCAATGCAGCAGCACCATTGTCAAATTTTGTGGCCGGCATGCTGGTGTACAATACTGCCACAGCAGGTTCAGTACCCAATAATGTAGTACCCGGATTCTATTACTGCGACGGCACCAAATGGGTGAGTGCTGGTTCAGGCGGAAGCGCTACTGGCGCCTGGCTTACCAGCGGCAATGCCGGTACAGGCACCAGCGATTTTGTTGGCACTACCGACAGCAAGTCACTCAACTTCAAAGTGAATAACTCCAAGGCAGGAGTAATTGATGTGACCACCAACAACACGTTTTTCGGCCTCTTCTCAGGCAATACCGGCGGCAGCAGTGCAGGGTTTGGATACCTGGCTCTTGGAAATGCAACGGGCAACATGAACGGCGCTTTTGGCTTTCAGGCGCTCCGAAGCAACACAACCGGCACCTACAACACCGCTGTTGGCAGTTACGCACTTTTCGGAAATGATGTGGGGTCCTTCAACGTAGCTGTTGGCACTAATTCACTCAAACAAAATACCCTCAGCGGCAACACAGCTTTGGGCTCCTATGCTTTGACGTTAGCCACAACAGCAGGCCAAACAATAGCCATTGGAAACAATGCAATGGTGAGTGCTACCGGCGGAGCCAACAACATAGCGCTGGGCA
>JBBIOQ010000093.1:0-12687 GCA_037443285.1 Sphingobacteriales bacterium
GCAATGGGCAATCACGTCCGGAGGGGGCTCACTTAGCAGTACTGCACTCTCAGCAACACCCTGGACTGTTACCTATACACCTGCTGCCAACTTTACCGGCACAGCGCAATTGACAATAACTACAAATGATCCGGACGGTTCGGGACCTTGTGCTGCACAAAGTGCCGTAAGGACCATAACATTAAGTCCATCGTCTACTGCCAATGCAGGTACCGCCCAAACGATTTGTTCGAATAGCGCAGCAACGCTTAATGGTTCATTTGGCGGAACCGCCTCTACTGCTGCATGGACCACAACAGGGTCGGGGTCCTTTAATAATAGCGCACAGGCAAATGCAGTGTATACGCCGGGCATTGGTGATATCCTGGGTGGGTCTGTGGTTTTGACCTACACCACCAACGACCCAGCAGGTGTGTGTCCGTCGGCCAGTTCAAATGTGACAATTAGTATCAAGAAAGCCCCGACCGTAACTACACAGCCAACCAATAAATCAATTTGCTTTACATATCCTTCCAGCCTTTCAGTAGCTGCAACGGGAGACAATCTCAGTTATCAGTGGTACAAGGGAACCCCTCCAGGCGGAATTCTGGTGGGTAATACTTCTATCATCACCGGCGCTACCTCACCAACCTTGAGCTTCAGCCAAACCAGCCTTGCCGATGAAAGTCCTTATTATGTGGTGGTTTCTGGGGCCTCGCAATGTGCCGCAGCTACCTCCAGCACTGCCAGCTTAAATGTTGACCAACAAATCAGCATTACGGCTCAGCCTCAACCTTTGGGTATTTGCAATGGCGACCCGCTTTCCTTAAGTGTAAATGCGACTGCCGGCTCAGATCCGCTGACTTACCAATGGTATAAGGATGGAGTGGCAATACCTGGGGCAACCAGCAGTACATATACTATTGCCAATTCAAATAAAAACCAGGATGAAGGGAATTACCAGGTAGTGGTTGATGGACCAATGGGATACGCCTGTAGTAAAGTGTACTCTTCAATCGTAGCAGTATCCATTACGCCAACAGTGGGCACCCCGGTTTTTGCAATGGGTTCAACCAGTACAGTTTGCCAAAACCCCGGTGTTATTACCTACACTGCATCTGCTAACAATACTACCAGCCTTGTATATTCTTTGAGTCCTGCGGCTGCTGGTGTAATCAACACTAATACTGGTGCAGTCACCTACAGTGCATCCTTCTACGGTACAGCTACCATTACTGCTTCAGCCTATGGTTGCAGCGGCCCCAAGACTGCAACCCATACAGTGACGGTAACGCAAATGCCTACCGCGAATATTAGCTATGCCGGCGCAACCGGTTCACCTGCTACTGCGCCTTTCTGTATGACGAATGCTGCTTTGCAGGCAGTTACATTAACCGGAACCGGGGCATACAATGGCGGAACCTTTACTGCGTCTCCCGCCGGACTTTCTATAGCATCAAATGGAACAATAACACCAACTACCAGTACTTCCAACAAAACATATGTTGTAACCTATGCAATAGCTGCGGCAGGGGGATGCCCGGCAGTAACAGCCACTACCCATGTGAGGATAGATACACTTCCAAACGGTGGCAGCATTCTTCCGGTATCCAGCCTTGTTTGCACCAGCAATAGTGGTACCATTAATTTGTCAGGAAGCGTGGGTAGTGTTGTACGTTGGGAATATTCACAAGATGCAGCTTTAACATGGACAAACGTTGCCAACACTACAACATCACTATCCTATACCAATGTAACCGGAAACCGGTTGTACCGTGCTCTTGTCACCAACGGGGCATGCACTGGGCAAGTATATTCTGAACTGGCCTTGGTGAAAGTTGTAGGCAACTTTACGCCATCCGTAACTATAGACAAAACGCTGTTATGTCCGTATGAATCTGCAAATATTCTGGCAAGCCCCTACCCTGTAACTGCTCCGCTGCCCATTGAAGTGTTCCAGAATGCAAACCCTGCAGGATGGTCCGGTTATGACGCATCAGGTAACAACGTAAATGATGATACGTATTGGCGCGAACAGGGCTTGGGTACCAACAACCGTTGGGAATGCAGCGTGGAATTCCTGTCCCAAATGCCACCTACCACCAGCAAGTTCATGATGGCAAAGGGTAAAACCGAGGACCTTGTGAATTTTACTACCATCCTTTACACCCCAACATTCGACCTTTCAACGGTTGATAATGCCTTCCTCGAATTTTACCACGCTTCGCTGTTCTATAGCGGCGCAAAAGGAATGGTGGACATAACGATTGATGGAGGCACCACCTGGACAAACCTGAAAACATATACAACCAATATCGGCAATCCTACCAATGGATTTGTGAAGGAATCGATTTCGCTTCTTAAGTATCTTGGACAATCTAATTGCAAAATACGTTTCAAGTATGTGGGAACTTCCTGCAGTGCATGGGGTTTGGATAATGTAGGAGTGCAAACAGTTTCGCCCCCTGTTACCTATAAATGGACTCCAAACACTTATTTGAATGTGGATACCGGCATGAATGTCATCAGCACACCGACGGATCCGGGGCCGTACAATGTTACCTATACTGTTACGCCAACTGTAGGCTCCTGCCCGGGAACACCAGTGTCTGTAACGGTGACGGTGAAGCCAACCCTTACCCTTACTCCTTCGGTATCTTCCCAATCTGTATGTTCCAACGGCACAGTGCCACCTGTAACAGTGCAAAGCAATATCAGCAGTACCAGTTATTCATGGACGATGGGAGCTCTACCCGCTGGAGTGACCTACAGCGGAGCTACCAGTGCTGGTCCATATACGATAGCCAATGCGAATACTGCATACTCATTGAGTGGCCTGACAGGAACCTTTACCAACACTACCGGTGCTGTGCAAACAGTCACTGTTTCACTTACTGCAACGGCCAGCAATATTTGTGCCCAGGCTCCAACGACTATTACCCTGCTCATCAATCCGAACCCGACTATAACCATGACCGGTTCGTTTGATTGCCTGAATGGAAATGCAGTGATTACCATTACTACCACAGCAGGAGCCAGTGTTACCGGTACTTTAATGCCGGGAAATGTATCCATTAGTGGCACCGGTCCTACCATTACCCTTAATGTACCCATCAGCGCCACTACTACTTACAATATTTCTACAATGACTGTTGCTGGTTGTACTGTAGCACCTGGTGTGCTGCCGGCGGCTGTTACTGTGATTGCTACGATACCGGCACAGGCAGGTATTTGGGTGGGTACTGTCAGCAACGACTGGTTTAACAAGTGTAACTGGGCAAGTCTGACGGTACCGGATAATACAGTTGATGTATTTATTTCCGGCTCCGCATTGAGGTTCTGCGAAATCAACCCGAATACATCTCCTTATGCAGCTGCTTATGGCAACACGGCCAGATCAAAAAATATTCTCATTGACGACCTTGAATTGAGGTTTGGCCCAAGTGCACCCATTGTTTCATTGCTCAATGTGGCAGGCAACCTGACTATTCAAAATACCAATGGATACGTGAATATGATTTCCGGCGGGGAAATAGACCTTGCAGGCAACTGGATTAATAACCGCAGCACCGCGGGGTTTGCCGAAGGTTTAGGCAAGGTGGTAGAAATTGGAACTGCAGTACAATACATTACAACCGTTGATGGATCCAACACAGAATCATTCCATGACCTCACCATAAATAATACCAGCAATCTAAACAACGGAGTCACCTTGCTGGACAATGCAACAGTAGACGGAACTTTCACGTTGATTGATGGCAGAGTATTGACTACCCAGTCCACTTTGCTTACCATCATCAACAATGTTGCAGGTGCTGTAGTCGGAGGCGCCACCAATACTTATGTCAATGGACCAATGGCAAGGTACACAGCAGGCACAGGAGATTACAACTTCCCGATTGGCAAACCTAATGGTCCTTATGCAGTATATCGGCCGGCCATTGTTGCTCCAACAACTGCAAGTGCAACAACCTATAATGCGGAATACCGAGTTACTGCTACTCAACCACATACAGCACCTCTTGCCAATCGATTTGTGACAGGCCTGCTGAATACAGAATACTGGCAGATAGACCGCCCGGGTGGTTCAGCAAATGCCATCGTAAAACTGGTATATATCAATCCAAACAATACCAGCCATTGGACCGATGTCTCTCCTTGTTTCAATTGTAATGTGGCCATTGCAAAAGCTTATGCTGCTGCATCCAACTACTGGTACTATACTAACTACCCAAGTTTTTCTGGCGGGTTCAGTTCAACTAAGCCGGAGTACAGATCCTATACAAATGGTGGACTTATCTGGAGCAAGGTTATTTCAAGTTTCAGTCCTTTCACATTTGGATACGATTACAACCAGGTGCTTACCCTGCCGATAGAAATTCTTTCATTCGACGGTCAATTGCAGGATGATAACGCTGTACTGAGTTGGAAACTGGCGGACAACAAAGACCTGGCGCAAACCGATGTGGAACACAGTATTGACGGCATTTCATTCACAAAGCTCGAAACGATTCGAATCGGCAGCACAACGGATTATAGCTATATTCACCAACATATTGTGGCGGGCCCCCATTATTACAGGTTGAAGATGAAGGACAAGGATGGCCGCGAAACTTATAGTAAAGTAATAATGCTGCAATATGGCCAGCAACCCATTACGGTAATTAGGGGTCTGAAAGTGAATCCTGTAAAGCACAACGCGATTGTTGGTATTTATTCAGCCAAATCACAGTCAGTAAACTGGCGCCTGGTGGATTTGCAGGGCAAAGTTATCCTTAGTGGAAAAGAAGGCTTGTTGCTGGGTGAAAACCAGGTGACAATGCAAATACCAATGGTGCCGAATGGCTTCTATCACCTTCAGGTAACAACTGAAGACGGCGTTACTGCTGCGTTGAAATTGACAAAGGAATAAGGCTTTGCGTGAGAGATGTAGGCAAATTGGATATCAGGTAAACAGACGAAACTATTCATGAAAAAAAATCCTACTTCAGCAATGGTTGGAGTAAGATGGCTGCAACGACGACGCACCAGTATTGCATTAATGCAATTGATGAAACCAAAAGGATATTTTTATCCTTAGTTTACCCTTCATAGATTAAAAGGAAGGGTTCATGCCATGTACCAGTTCATGTTCGTCCTGAAAAGCTGATGAGATGAGAAGACGGTGCGGAACGATAATGAAGTTGGTTTTGGTTTACGCTGCATAGATCCGTTCAACAGCATCCTTGTATTTCTCTTCCACTACCTTTCTTTTGAGTTTCAGGGTTGGCGTAAGTTCACCGGATGCAATAGTCCACTCCAACGGCAGCAACTCAAATTTTTTTATTTGCTCTACATGGTTGAAGTAGGTGTTGAATGATTCAACCAGTTTTTGGTAATGCTCAAGTACCTGCGGTTGCCTGATGGCATCTTCTTCACCGGTGAAAGGGATATTATTTTTTCGCATCCATTCTTTAAGGCTGGGGAATCCCGGAACTATGAGTGCCCCAACAAATTTCTTTTCAGCACCCACCACCATTACCTGTTCTACAAAAGGCGATTCCTTGAGTTTGTTTTCGAGTGGCTGAGGTGCAACATATTTGCCGCCACTGGTTTTGAAAAGTTCTTTCTTTCTGTCGGTTATTTTTAGAAACTGCGTGCCCTCCCATTCTTCCCAAATACCAATATCGCCGGTGAGCAGCCATCCATCTTTTATTGTTTCTTCGGTTAGTTCAGGGCACTTATAATAGCCCAACATCACACTAGGTCCTTTCACCATGATTTCTCCGTCTTCGGCAAGTTTCACCTCTTGCCCAACAATAGGCGGACCAACGGTGCCATATTTGCTGCCATTGTGTGTCTTTCTGTTTACACAAATTACCGGGCTGTTTTCAGTAGGGCCATAGCCTTCGTATACCGGAATTTTGCCTGCATTAAAAATCCGTAGCAGTCTTTCCTGGCAGGCAGCGCCACCTGTAATAATAAATTCGATATTGCCACCAAGTCCTTCACGCCATTTGCTGAAAACGATCCTATTGGCCAACTGCAATTGCATGTTGTACAACATCCCTTTTGTTTTCAGGTTGTCGTATTGAAGGCCAAGTTCTACAGCCCAGAAGAATAACTTCTTCTTGATGCCAGTTTGTTCATTGCCTTTTTCTATTATTTTATCAAACACCTTTTCAAGAAGCCTTGGCACTGTGGTAAACCCAACCGGCTTCACTTCTTTCAGGTTTTCACCAATGGTATCAAGGCTTTCGGCATAGAATATGGTATTGCCGCCCAACAGGTATATGTAGGTTACCAACCGTTCAAAAATGTGATTGAGTGGGAGAAAGCTCAACACACTTTTTCCGGGCATGTCATCAAAAGGAAAGCTCTCTTTCGAATGCAATGCATTGGAAACGATATTGTGATGCGTAAGCATAACACCCTTTGGCAAACCAGTGGTTCCGCTGGTGTAAATGATGGTCGCAAGATGTTCCGGTGAAATGTTGTTTTTAATTTTTTCAGCACTTGCAGCACCTTCCACAGAGGGTTGCTTTGTGAGTTCGCTCCAATGTTTTGCACCAGCCAGCTTATCGAAGGTGAAGATGTACTGCAAGGAAGGCACATGTCGGGCAATGCTCGAAACTTTTTCAAACAACTCCAGCGAACCGGCAAACACCGCTTTGATGGAAGCGTCATTGAAAATAAACTCGAGTTCGCGGGGATTGGTGGTGGGGTAAATGGGACAAAGAATAAGCCCAGCCTGCTGGCAGGCAATATCGGTAAACATCCATTCGGGCCTGTTAGGGCTGATGATGGCTACTTTGTCAGCACCTTCCGGCGTAAAATTTCCAGGGCTCAGACCAAGGGCCAGCAGGTTTGCGCTGAGATTGTTGCACAACGCAATGGATTCTTCGTTGCTGTAAGCTCGCCAATGGCCGCCTTCCTTGGCTACCAGCATGTCATTGTTTCCAAACTTGTTCAGTCGCACATGTAGGATGTCGAACAAGCGGGTGGGCGCATTCATCATATGACTGTGTCAATCGTTGTAGGCATGAAATTAGGGGCAAATCAACCTTTTTGAGGGAATAGTTGCAAGGAGGAAATAAAGCAAATCGTCAATCCTTGTCGCCCTGCTCTCTCTTTAGCTTTTCAAATTCGCGTTCAATGGCCGACTGTTTATCAACGTCGCCGTATGCATCGAAATAGTTGAAGCCAATCCCAAGACCCCAGCCCAGTGTAACCCATGCCGGCCAGGGAACAGGACCTGTAGGTATTCCAAATTTCCCGGTGGTAAACCACCAAATTCCCCATAAAAAGAGATTAACTAAAATATAAGATGTAAGATGGCGTTTGAATTCAGCCCTTTTCTTCGCCACTTTCCACAAGCGGTCATCCTGCGTTGACATAATTCATGTTTTTTGTTCTGAAAAGTTATGCCTAATAACAATGCCATACTTCCCAACCTATGGAAACTGCCTGTCCGGTGGATGAGTGGAGCAATGGTTTGTTCACTGGCAAAAAGCATCAACAGTGCGGAACGCCAGGAATCATCAACACAAGAAATTAGTGGTAATACTGCCCTTCGGGCATTTTGAACAGTCTGTTTCGTTGAAACTGGTTAAAGCCAACATATTCTTCTGGATGCGTCTTTGTCCAGTTTTGAAATGCAGACAAATTGGCTACACTTCCAAACAACCATTGATTGTAGGCATCAAACAAACCTTCTGTAATCAGTTGCTGCTGGTGGTCGAACAATTTGTAAGGGAACTTGCCTGCATTGGTGTTGTACCAATCCAGGATGAACCTTGTGCGCACAGCTGTCAGCACTTCAGGATTGATACCCATAGAGGCAACCGACTCCTGCTTGGCAAGGATAGTCAGTACCTGTTTTTCAAATTCATTTTTAACCTTGGATGCATCGAGGCCATACGCAAAAAGGCGCTTGTAGGCATCGTAAGTGATGTTCTTTATTTCCACTGTTCTGGTGGTAAAACTTTCCATGTTTACAAACACCTCGCCATAGAGCACTGACCACAAATTGTTGTCGTTTTGCGCATAATATTTCGATGCGAAGTAGTAGTTTCCTGGATAGGCCGGGTCGAGGTGAATGCCTTTTTCCCACTGTTGAATGCATAATTCTGTCCCAGGATGCGCCAACTCAAGGAATTCCCCAAAATCTGCATAGAGAGGGCCGCTTTTGGGAAATTCTTTCAGGCCAATCTGGTAAACCATTTCAGCCTCTTTGATGTTGTTGCCGCCCCTTAGCAGCATGCACGTAATTTGATAAGTGCGGTCATCGGCATACTTAGATTCGGCCATTGGGCGCATCAACTCGTATCCCTGTTTGTATTGGCCTGCCAAATAGTAAGCAAGCCCAAGGTCGTTGATGATGTCAGTATTGGAAGGCTCAAGTGCGGCTGCCTTTTTCAATACAATGATAGCATTGCCATAATCGCCTTGCTGAAGGTATCCCAGGCCGGTTTCATGCAATTGTTTTGCATCCTGTGAAAAAGCCAATTGGCTCAGAAAAATGAAGGCCGTAATCATGCCTAACGTACGCATGAAGCAAATTTAATTACCCGTATCAAATTGAGGCATGAATTAACAGAATAGACCCAGGCACCATTTCTTTCCTAACGCATTAGTTCTGATACCCTTGTCATCGAACAAACAACAGAACAAACAACTGTGCTGCCAGGATGCGGCAAATAGTTACCAATGGATATACAGAGGCGTAGGCCTGTGCAGGTACATCACCCTTGAAGAAGTTGTTGCAGAAAGCAAGTGTTGGAGGACTAGTGTAGGTGCCACCCACAATACCTGCTATTTGCAGGAAGTTGATTTTGAAGACAAGTCTTGCAATCAATAAAATAAAAATAACCGGGATAGCGGTGATGCAAACACCATAAAGCATCCACATCCAGCCATTGTTGGCCACAAAGGTTGGATATAGGGTTTTGCCTGCGCTGACACCCACTGCAGCAAAGAACAGGGAGATGCCAAAATCACGCATAAACCAGGCAGCGCTTTGGTTCATGTAAGAATGCAGGCTGGCAAGGCCACCATAGCGGCTGATGAAAATGGCAACCAATAAGGGACCAGCAGCAATACCGAGTTTCACGGGGATTGGTATGCCAGGAATCACCAGGGGTATAGAACCCAGCAGCAAACCAAGTATGATGCCAATGAAAATGGTGGCCAATTCAGGTTCGGCGAGGCGCTGCCGGCTGTTGCCCAGCAAATTTTCCACCTCCTTCAATTGCGATTTGGGTCCAACCATTCTCAGCGTATCGCCTATATGCACCAGGAAATCGGGCGTAGCTATCAGTTCCATGCCTGCCCTGAAGATGCGGGTAACTTTTACGCCATACCGTGCATCGGCATTCAATTGAGCCAGCGATTTGTGGGCCGCTTCTTTGCGTGTAACCGTAATGTCACGTGTTTCCACTTCTTCATCGCTGGTAATAAAAGTATCCGAACTCTCCCTGCCCAAAAGTTCTTTGGCTTTTTCCAAATCTTCTGGCAGACCTACCATCATGAGCACATCCCTTTCTTTTAGAATAGTATCGGCAGTTGGGGTGGACACTTTGGTGGTGCCGCTGCATTTGAGTCGGGTTACAATTACGTTGGCCAAATCATTGCCCTTCAGCAGTTCGCCCATTCTTCTTCCAAAAGCATAGGAATTGGTCACCCGCACTTTCATGTTTGCCGGGTGCGGATAATCATTCTTGCGTTTAGCCTCAAACCTGTCCTGCTCTTTGTTGAGGTTGATGCGGAAAAGGCGCTGGAACAAAATGATGAGAAGTATTTCGCCAATAGCGCCAAAGGGGTAGGCTATGGCATAACCATTGGCAGGGTCGTTGTAGGTGGCTGTGGCGTTGGCTGCACCCACTTCTTTCAATACACTTTTGGCAGCACCAAGGCTAGGTGTGTTGGTAACTGCGCCTGTCATGATGCCTGCCATGTTTTCTGGCGCCATATTAGAACTACGCATCAGTAACCAGGCAATTAAAAAACTCAAAGCAACCGCACTTACTGCAATAGCATTCATCAACAAGCCTTCTTTCCTAAGCGAAGAAAAAAACGATGGTCCTACTTGCAGGCCTACCGCATATACAAACAGGATCAAACCAAAATCGCGGATGAAATTGAGTGTATCAGCGTTCAGCGTGTAATAAAAATGGCCAAACAGTATTCCAACAAAAAGCACACCTGCCGCACCTAGCGATACTTTAGCAATCTTGATTCTTCCCAGCAACACGCCACCTGCAATGGCCGCTGCTACCAGCAAAATGGATTGTACAGTGTTGGGTTGGCTGGCTGGTGAAATGAGTTCTTTTATGAATTCGAACATTTTAGTCGTGTTGATTGGTAAAAGAGACAGGCAAAAGTATCCGTAGCCATTCTTGGAGTGAATGATTTTACTCATGAAAAATAACACAAAGGCCCCTTTTTGAGGAGCCTTTGTGCAACTTGCAATTGGAAATATTGCTATTTAAAAAACTTACTTGTTAGGCTGCGGAGTGTAGCGCAGGTAAGGCTTAACTACAGTCACACCTTTTTCAAATTTCTTAACTGCATCCTCAGTACTTACTGAAAGCGCTACTATTACGTCTTCGCCATCTTTCCAGTCGGCCGGTGTGGCTACGCTGTATTGTGCGCTCAGTTGAAGGCTGTCTAATACACGCAACACTTCTACAAAGTTTCGGCCGGTGCTTGCAGGGTAAGTGATAATCAATTTCACCTTCTTATCTGGCGCAATGATAAACAGGCTGCGCACTGTTGCGGTTTCACTGGCATTGGGATGAATCATGTCATACAAGTCAGCAACTTGGCGTTTATCATCGGCAATGATGGGGAACTTAACATTGGTGTGTTGAGTTTCATTGATGTCATTCACCCACTCCATATGCGAGTCCAAAGGATCCACACTTACGGCAAGCACCTTGGTGTTGCGTTTGGCAAATTCTTCCTGCAGCTTTGCTGTTTTTCCAAGTTCGGTAGTGCATACAGGAGTGTAATCAGCAGGATGGCTGAACAAAATGCCCCAACTGTTGCCCAGGTATTCATAAAAATCGATTTCGCCAATAGTTGTTTGGGCTTTGAAATTTGGCGCAATATCGCCAAGACGTAAACTCATATTTGTGGTTTTAATAGTGAGAGGAAATACAAATATAAAAGTTCATCAGAAAAGTGAACTATGCAATGCGGAATTAACATTAGCTTCGTTATAATCGTGTTTTAAATCATGTTATCACAGAAAGCAAAATATGCCTTGCAGGCGCTGGCCCACCTGGCCGCCAATTATGGCCAGGGACCAGTATTGATACCCACGATTGCAGAGACAAAAAAAATTCCCCTGCGTTTTTTGGAAAACATTCTGCATGAACTGAAGAAGGAGGGTTTGCTGGTAAGCTACCGCGGTCGCAGCGGGGGTTATGCACTGGCCAGGCATCCATCCCGCATCAAGCTGGCGCAGGTTATCAGGCTGGTCGATGGACCCATTGCCATGCTCAGTTGTGTAAGCCTGCATTTCTACGAACCTTGCGAAGGATGTACTGAAAGAAACTGCGGGCTGAAGATAGTGATGGCCGAAGCACGTGATGCCATTTTGGGTGTACTCGAAAAGAAAACCCTTGTTGATATCATAGACAAGTAGTTTGCCACTTCACCATTGTTCAAAGCGACGTTTTCTTTGTACACAATTCTTCTTTAGCTTACCGGAAATTCTCTGCTGAAAAATTTCTTTCCTATGAAATACGTCGCTGCCATTGACCAGGGAACTACTTCCACCAGGTTTATCGTATTTGACCAACAAGGAAATATTGTGGGGCAGGCACAGCAGGAACACCAGCAAATTCACCTACAGCCGGGTTGGGTGGAGCACGACCCCGAAGAAATAATTGAAAAGGTAAAACTGGTGGCTGCCGAGGCGCTGATCAAGGCAAAATTGTTTCCTGAAAATATTGCGGCAATAGGCCTTACTAATCAACGAGAAACAACAGTAGTGTGGAATCGCAAAACCGGTAACCCTTACTGCAACGCCATTGTGTGGCAGGACACACGAACAGAAGGATTGGTAAAGGAAATGAACGACAAGTTTGGTGTCAATGGCTGGCAACAAAAAACCGGCTTGCCTTTCGCCACGTATTTCAGCAGTCTTAAATTGAAATGGCTGCTTGACCATGTGCCCGGCCTTCGCAGTGATGCGGAGAAGGGGCAGGCCTTGTTTGGTAACATGGATACATGGCTAATATGGAAATTGACCGGGCAGCATAAAACGGATGTTACTAATGCCAGCCGTACCCAGTTAATGAACCTTCACTCATTGCAATGGGATGATGAAATATTGGGATACCTGCAAATACCGGTGCAGATGTTGCCTGCAATTGTGCCCAGTTCAGGGTACATCGGCACCATCAGCCAGGGCACATTCAAAGGCATCAACATCATGGGCTCACTTGGCGATCAGCAAGCGGCATTGGTTGGCCAAACCTGCTTTAGGGCGGGAGAAGCAAAGAACACTTACGGCACAGGTTGCTTCATGCTTCTGAATACCGGTACCCATATTGTTCCTTCGAATAACGGAATGCTTACTACAGTAGCCTACCAGTTGGGTAATGCACCTGCTGTGTATGCACTGGAGGGAAGTATTGCCAATACCGGATCGCTGGTGCAATGGTGCCGCGATAAATTGGGCATCATTCAAAACAGTGCCGAAATCGAAAGCCTGGCAGC
>JBBIOQ010000093.1:12787-17147 GCA_037443285.1 Sphingobacteriales bacterium
GTGCCGGTGCAGCGGCCAAAGGTGAATGAAGCCACCTGCCTTGGAGCGGCCTATGCAGCAGGCCTTGCAGCAGGATACTGGAAAAGCCTGGATGAGCTGAAGGCAAACCACCAGGTAAATGAAACATGGACACCAGTTATGGACAATGATTTACGCACTGCATTGTATGCAAAATGGAAACTGGCCGTTACCAAAAGCATGGGATGGTTGTAGCCATGTAAATCCAATTTTGGTCAAACCAGGTATATAAGAAGTCTGATTAGCGTCTTCATTTGTTGTTCAATTCACTATCAACGCCAGTCGCCATACAGTACAAATGCTCCCCAATAAAACGGATGTTCAAAACCTGGCTTCGCACTTAGTGTTGCCTGTGCTTTGCGCAGTGCATCCTCCTTGGTCATCGATTGCAGGTTTTTGTAGAACTCCTGCATCAGCAAATTGGTAGCCTGGTCGTCTACTGCCCACAACGAAGCAACAACACTGCGCACCCTGTTGACCAAAAATGCGTTGGCAGGCGAAATGTACCAGCCTTTCTTCAATTCCTGGTTTACCGCGGTTTCACATGCAGAGAGCGTCACCAAATCGCAACCACTGATGTCGATGCTTTTTATTTCATCGATGCGGAGTTCGCCATCTTCGTTACCATCGGGCACATTGGCCATCTTCAGGTATGAGCCGGAGAAATCGGTGTAGTTGAGCACGCCATGTGTGGCAAAGTGTACGTACCTGTTTTTTTCCAAACTGGATTTGGCTCTCGATTCAGTAGCCTGGCCCTGCAAAAAAATATCTGGTGCATGCAGAATGTTGCCAATGGCTTTCACTTCGTCGCCTGCACTTTCAAGACTGTTGTCTGGATTGCCAAAGGCAGTGAAAGAATTGAGCCCTTTGTCTTTGCGGGCAGGGCGTGAAAATATTTCCAGTTTGTTGGTGTAGAAAATACTGTAATCTTCTACCAGGTAGTGCAAAGTGCTATCGTTGGTTTTACGGCCAATGCATTGGAATGGAAGGTTGCTGAGTTTTCCATTTGGAATGATGCACAATGAATGAGCGCCTTTGATATCTTCCTCCACAGGCTTGATGAGCATTTGGTAAAGCATATCGCTCATGTCCTTAAAAGAAATATTTGTTTTTGGAGGCGAAAAACTTTTCTTGATAGTGCTGCGCAAACGCAAAGCGCCTGTGCCTGTATACTTAGCCGGGTTTGACAGGTAGGCAATGTATTGGTCAACGAGTGGCTCAAGGTCAGCATCGAGTGTCTCTTCTTTCACGCCTACTTTTTGATTAGTGGCTGTAAAAATGAGCAACTGCCTGCCATTGATAACGTACAGCACCACTGCAGTGCTGTCGGGTATCATATCCTTGTTGTTTTTAAAATCTTCGGGGTTTACGTTGCGAGAAAAGTATCCATCAATATCGGGGTAAGTTTTTACAAGGTCTGTTACATAATTCAGGTATTCTTTTTCAAGCACATCCCTTGTTTTTTGAAGCGATTTCAACTGGGCAATGGAAGCGGTGTCTTTACGCAAAGTGCTGAGCGATTGGTCGAGACCGGCACGTTGCTGCTGCAACTCTGCCAGTTTCTGCAGTGCCATTTTTTTGTTGGCATCTCCGCTGTTCACATCAATTTTTCCCATCAGGTCCTTCACAGCTTCCTGTTGTGTTTTCTGTGCAAATGCCCATGCTTCATCGGTAGCACCGGTAGTAGCCAATGCAGAAATAAGCCGCTTGTATAACTCAGGCTTTTTACCTGCACTTTGATACATTTTTATGGCATCTTCTCCACCTACAATGTTCACGCTACTGCTGTCTACAATCTTTACCGACTTCTTGTAAGCTGCAATGGCTGCCGGGAAGTTTTTTGTTTCGTAGTAGTATTCGCCCAATTCATAGTATGCTTCCCATGATGTGCTTTCAACTTTGAATTTGTCTGCAATACTTGTAGCCTTCTGCAGGTAGGTGAGTGCTTGTTTGGGGTCTTTCTGTTTGGTGAGCATGCCCATGTACATGTACGATTCTGTTTGTTCAGAAGGAATTCCTGCTTTCTCAGCTCCATGCATTGCTTCCTCTACCAACGGCAATGCCTTGTCGAACTTTTGTTGAGCATAATAAATGCGTCCGAGCAATATGGCTACGCTGCTTGACATGCGGTCGAACTTCTGTTGCTTGGCTACATTGTACAAGGGTTCCAGAATGTTGAGGGCTGTATCATATGCCTTGAGATAGGTGTAACATTCTGCAATGTTTGCTTTGGAGCGAAGGTTGTTTTCATGGTCACCCTTTAAAGGCGTAAGGCTGAGCGATTGGTTGAAAAGCTCGATGGCTTTGCGATAATTGCCCATGTGGAAATAAGCCGTACCGGTATTATTGGCGATGGTTGCCCGTGACCATGTATCTTTTTCCTGCAGGTAAATAGAATCGGCCATATTGAAATGCCTGATAGCAGCTTCGTAGTTACCCATGCCTTTGTACTGCAGTGCTTTTGTAGCCAGCACATTGGCCTGGCTGATGGCATTGCCCGATTTTGCAAATACACGTTGCGCACTGTCGGCAAGCGCCATTCCTTCTTTATACTTTGCCTGCAGGTTGTACAAAAATGACTGCGCAATTAATGCATCTCCTTGCTGTAGTTTGTATCCCTGTTTGCCCGCATCAATAGCTGTTTTGGTGTTAACGATGGATGCGCTGTCAAACTGACCTGTTGAAACATAGAGGTTGCCAATTGTGTTCTGCATGTTGAAGTACTCTGCAATATCCACAGTCTTGTAGATGTCGGCGGCTTTGCGATAGTAATCAAATGCATCATTGCGTTGCAGGCGCAACTCTGCCACGCCGCCCATACGGCGGTAGCAATAGGCTTCCATGCGTTTGTCCTTGGTGGAAATGGCAAGGGGCAGTGCTTTTGTGAACCATGCATTTGACGAATCCATTTTGTATTGTTTGCCTGCCAGCGCACCGAGGTTAATCATGCTGTAGAGTTCATCTACCTGGTCGCTTACAGCTCTCGATTCATTCAGGCATTCAGTGTAATAGTCAATGCTGGCCTCTACATCATCGGCAAAAGTTACTGTACCCAATTTGTCAAGCGCATCTATGTAGCCCGACCTGCTGCTGAGACGCTTCAACAGGAATGCAGCTTTTTCATAATAGAGCCTTGCTTTTTGGTTGTCTTTGTCATTTGCATACACTTTACCCAGGCTCAACAGCATCTGTGCCTGTTCTGAGCTATCGCCAATGGCAGCATAATAAAACGCCGAACTGTCGTATGCGTTGAGTGCATCAATTTTTTGTCCGGTTCTCTCGTAGAGCTTGCCCAGCTTTTTCCAACTCCATGCCTGCCCTTCCTTATTATTTGCCTTGCGCCTTAAACCGATCGCTTCCTTGTGTGCATCAATGGCTTCCGGAATTTTTTCAATCATTTCCAAATTTGAACCCAGCATGGATTTGGCATAGCCTGCATTGTCCCATTTCTCTAAATCAATCAGGGTTTTGTACGCACTGTCGTGATAAGCAATGCTCTGCTTGTATTTACTCCAGTCATAATAGGTGCGACCAATTTCATTTTGCGTATATGCGGCCCAGTAAGTGCTGCCTAGCAGTTTGTAGAAATAACCTGAGCTGTCCAGCGCCTTCAGCGATTTTTCGTAATAGCCCTGCTTTCGATAAATATTGCCAATGAAATAGTAATCACTAGCGTTGTTATCGATGGAAGAACCTGTTTGTACCGTGTTGTTGAATAGGATGCTTTTGTAGAGATATTGCAGGGCCGTGTTGTAGTTGCCCGATGCATAATCTATCCAACCTGCATACTCATAGCGTTTGCGCCAGTTGTCGAGCGAATCTACCTTTTCTATTTTGCCATGGTAGTTCTTCAGCATTGATTCTGCTTCCCGCAGCACTGCATGTGCCTCCGGGTAGGCAGATTTTTTGTACAGGCAATATGCTTTTTTAAAATATCCTGCGAAAAGATAACTGCCATCATTGGCCATAGATGCATACTTGATAGTACTGTCGGTGAGAATAACAGCTTCGTTGTATTGCTCTTTGTCCTGGTAGGTTTGCGCTTTTGCCTGGTAGAGTGCAGCTTTTCCTAACGTATCGTTGATAGCATAAGCAATATAGAGTCCTTCTTTTATGGACTCCATTTCCAATTCATGCTGATCTTCATTTCCGTAGGTAACGGCTTCATCATACATTGAGCCTGTCAGCTTTTCCTTCCGTAACAAAGCAGCATTTTCTGCAAGCCATTTTTTAAGTTTTACTGAATCTGTTTTTACCTCGTTGTAGTTTGCCATCAGTTCACGTGCACTGTACAAACCTTCGTTGAGTACCCAGGTGGCAAAGGTTTCGTTGAACTTATAGG
>JBBIOQ010000094.1:0-16958 GCA_037443285.1 Sphingobacteriales bacterium
ATCAAATCACTGCCTTCTTTGCTAACAACGTACACGTACTTTCCCTTTTCGTCAGTCTGAATCACATTAATAGGAATAACAATTGCATTGGGTGCGTAATAATCAAGTATGCGTACTAATGCAATCTGGTTAGGTTTCAGCGAATTGTCAGCAGGCAATTTAGCTTCAGTATTGAACCCGCGGCTGGCAGGATTTATAGAGGCACTTACGAAGTTGATAGTTGAACTGTATGACCTGCCAATGTCAGGGATATTCACTTCAATAGCGCTGCCCTTGCCCACTTTGCTGATGTAGTTTTCCGGAATATCGGTAACCACTTTCAGCGTGGATGTATTCACTATCCTTATTTGCGGACCACCCTGGAAAATTTCACCAACTTTCACAATCACATCGTCTACCACACCGTCTACTTCGGCCATCACATTGGTCATGCCCCATTGTTCTTTCAGTGTAGCGATTTGCTTTTCCAACTGGGTAACATTGTTTCGTGCTGAAAGCAGTTCCACTTCCGATCCTATATTCTGTTTCCACAGGTCTTCTCTGCGTTGCAACAGATCCTTCGCAAAACTCAGTTGCGTATTGAGCTGGTCAATCTGCTGCAATATGATGCGGTCATCAAGTTTCAATACGAGCTGTCCTTTCTTGACCACATCGCCCTTCTTAATATAAATGGCATTCACCTGGCCTGGGCCTCCGCGTGGTGTGACATAGGAAATATTGTCGGCATCCACTCTTCCCTGCAATTCAATGTAGTGGTTGAAATTGCTTGCCACAATACCTATTTCAGCTATTAGCTTGCTTTTATCTTTTGTGGCAGCACTGGTGTCCAGTTTTTCAATTTCAGTTTCAAGCTCTGCTATTTTCTTGTCAAGATCAGTGGCTTCAGTCCGCAGCTTTTCAAGTTGTTCTTTCTTTTCGGCCAGTTTGGAATCGCCTTCCTTTTTCGATTGCGAGCAAGCTGCCATAACAGCAATGGCTGCTGACAAACCCAATATTTTTATAAGACTTGGTTGCATGGTATAGTTGATTGAAAATGGTGAGAATATTTTTGAATAATTGTATCCTTAAGGCAGTTTGCCCATAGCCCTGAGGTAACCAATTTTTGATACAACAGCATTGTACAACGCCTGGTAATAATTATTCAGAGCGTCCTGCAGGCTTGCTTCAGTTTGCAGTAATTCAAAACTGCTGCCGAGGCCCCGTTCGTATTTTGTTTTAGTGGTGTTGTAAACCTGCTCAGCGAGGTCTTTATTCTCCACCTGCTGGTTCAATGCATCGAGCGAATTGATGAACTGGGTTCGAGACGAAACTATTTGCAGGTCGATAGCTTGCTTAACACGTGCAAACGTATTCCTGTTTTTCTCCAGCGCATAATTTGCTTCCTTCACTCTGTTTCTTCGCTGAAAACCATCCATCAAAGGCACTGAAATGTTTAGCCCTGCCACATTGCTGAAAAACCAACGGTCATGTGTATCGAAAAATGTAAAGCGTGCACGCTGCGCATTGGTTCCCATATTCCAATAGGCTGCCACAGTTGGGTAGGCATTTAGTTTGTAGCGCTTCACCTGCATTTCAAGCAATTTGTTGGTGCTGTTCAATGCGTTTATTTCATTGCGGTTCTCATAGGCAAAACCGTTTTCGAGGTCGAAAACATCACGCCTGATTTGTTCCAGTGTCAATGAATCGGTAAGCACCAGTGAATCGGCCTGCGGCAGGCCCAGTGCAAACTTCAAGCCAGCGTAGCTGAGGGAAACAAGGTTATCGAGCCGGGTGACTGTTGATTTAATATTGTTGAGACTCACTTTGGTCTTGTCGAGGTCAAGTTTTTCAATGAACCCTGCCGATAACATTTTTTGCTGGTCGTTGTACAATTTCTGCAGGCGGTCGGCGCTTTCTCTTGCGAAGTGCATTCCTTTTTCTGCAATGAGCACACCATAATATGTCTGCAGCACATTGCTCTTAACGGAATCCTTGGTTACGGCTAACTGGTTTTCATATAATTCCATGGCTGTATTCCTGGCCCTGAGTCCAATGAATACATCGGGTTGAAAAAGCAGTTGCTGTATGGAAACGCCGAGCGATGCCTGCCAGGGCACTCCAAATTTTGCAGGGAAAGTGTTGACTACGCCATCCCATTTTATGGGGTCGCCATTGGCATTGCGTACATCTTCCTGTTCAAGTACATGGTACACCGATGGTGAAATGAAATCGGGTAGCACCGTAACAGGTATGCTGAAACTGTGGCCGACTCCAATGGTACCCTTCATCTGCGGCAATGCCGCACCGGTTACCTCGTGGTTGTATGCGTCCTGCGTTTTTACATCCAATTGGGCATTCAGCACTTCAGTTCGTTGTTTCATTGCGAGGTCAAGGGCATCCTTGGCGCTAATAAAATGCACCGGGTGTGTTGACTGGGTTTGGGCAGTAGCCACGGCTGAAACAAGTAACAGCCATAGGCCGGCAGCCCATTGTGAATTGGTCATAAGGATTGCTGTTTAAGTATGTTTTTTTTGTATTTCTCAATCAGTTTTACGCCTTTTGGTGTGGCAATGCCGTAGAGGAAATGCACCATTACTTCTAACTGCATTTCAAGCACACTAAACTTCATGCGTGGCAACAGGTCCTCTTCGAAAATCATCGAGATGTTGTGCAAATGCAGCAATGCAATGATTTCTACATTCAACTCTGGACGGTAAATCCCTTCTTCGATGCCACGGCGCAGGTTTTTCAGGATAGTACCATGCAAGAAGCGGTGCTTGTGGTCATCAATTCTCCTGAATGCAGGGGCATGGTATTTGGAAAGGTCGAATAGCAGGGATGGATTGACCCCGGAAAACATTTCCTGCAGCATGGCCAGAGACTGAAAAATTTCGTGAATGGCATTCTGACTGGAATCAATGAATGAGACGCATCGCGTTTCTGAGCGATGGACCATTTCATCAACAATGGAAAGCACAAGGTTGTGCTTGTCCTCATACTGCTGGTACAGTGTCTTTTTGCTGATGCCACATTGGCTGGCAATGTCGTCCATGGTTACGCTACGTATACCATAGCGTTTGAAAAGCTCATAGGCTTTTTCCTGGATTTTCTGATGGATTCCTGTCATAGTAAAAAAGGAGCGGGCAAAACTATGGAAACTTTCGGCACTCCCAACGTTTCCATCATTTTATTTCGCCATCCATCCAGCAGGATGGTACGGCATGCCGGCTTTTGGATAAAGTGGCCAACATTCTGCACCTTCGCAGGCCAAACGGAACCTCCATGAAAAAACCGATTTTCACTTCCAAACATATCATTCAGTACTTCCTGCAAGGCGCACTGGTGCTAGCTCCCATCAGCATTACCATCTTTATTATTTACCGAATATTCAACTGGCTCGACAGCCTGGTACCTATTTACATCAACCTGTCTAAAGATGCCGGAAAGCCTTTTTACCTGCCCGGCCTTGGCTTCATACTGGTCATGGGAGGTGTATTCCTGGTGGGCTATATCAGTTCCTTTTTTGTAGTGGGCAGGCTTCTCAGTTTCTTCGACCATGCACTGGAACGCACCCCGGGTGTAAAGACTATCTATTCCTTTGTAAAAGATTTTTCCGAAGCATTTGCCGGCAAGAAAAGGAAGTTCCAGAAAGCGGTACTGGTGAGCATTTACCAGCCCGATGTATGGCAGGTTGGCTTCATTACCAACGAAGACCTTGCACAATTCGACATGATGGAATTTGTTACAGTGTACATACACAGCAGTTACGCTGTGGCCGGCACCTTGTTTATTGTAAAACCCGAAAGAGTGAAACCACTCAAAAACATATCTTCCACTGAAGCGCTGAAATTTGCCATCAGTGGAGGTGTGGTAGAATTGGAAGAGTCTTAATAGAAAAAACCTGCAAACAAAGCATTGCAGGTTTTTTAAATGGTATTCTTCAACCAGGCTTGTTATTTCTTCACTTCAAATAGCTTGCTTTTATCCACCACAATCACTTTACTACCATCCTGCAGCGTACGGAAGATGACATTGTAAGGTTCTGAAATTACTGCCTGCCCGGCTTTCAGTCCGCTAGTGATTTCAAGGTATTTATTGTCCTGCACGCCTGTTTTTACACTCACTTTTTTTGCAGTGCCTGTCGCTTTGTCCAGCACAAAAACCACTACATCCTTTTCCTCCTCAACACTGCTTGCAGGTGCTGCATCATCCTGGCCTGCGCCTTTGGGTGCCTGCTTCTTAGCCTCAGTTGCATTGCCCTTCTCACTTTTGTCGCGGGTGGTAACTGCATTGATTGGCACACTCAAAATATTTGCTTTCACCTTAGTCTGAATGTCAGCACTTGCGGTCATGCCGGGCCTGAATGGAAAACTGCGAGGCTTTGTTGGGTCAATAAGGTCCTGGTAGCTCTCGGGCAATATGCGGATATATACCTTGTAGTTGGTAACATCGGTTGAAGTATTGGTAGATGCCGAAACAGCGCCGGTTTGGCTGCTTGCAATCTGGTACACTACTCCTTTGAATTTCCGGTTGAGGTATGCGTCTACTGAGATCAAAGCACTATCGCCTACATGCACTTTGGGAATGTCATTTTCTGTTACATCTACCCTGGTTTCAAGGCGACTCATATCGGCAATGCGCATCATTTCTGTACCGGCCATTTGGGCAGTACCCACTACCCTTTCGCCCTTCTTCACAGTCAACAAACTAATCACGCCATCCATTGGAGCCACTATGGTGGTACGGGTTACATCTTTGGAAGCCCTTTCGTAGTTGGCTTGTGCACTTGCCGCCTGTGCTTTTGCAGCATCAATGCCTTTTAGCGCAGCATTGTAGTTGGCCTGGGCGCTGCGGTAGGCTGCTTCTGCCTGTTCAAATTCCTGGCGGCTGATCACTTTTCCCTCCAGAAGTTTTTTCTGACGGTTGTAGGTAGCCTCAGTTTGGTCGAGGGTGCTCTTCAGGGAAGCGAGTTGCGCTTCTACATTGGCCACCTGGTATTGCTGCTGGTTGAGCACAGCTGCGGCCTGCCTTTGCTGCAGTGAATAAATATCTGCGTAAATGTGTGCTACCACCTGACCGCGCCGCACACTGTCGCCTTCCTGCACATTCAGCTCTGTGATTTCACCACTCACGTCGGAACTGATTTTCACTTCCACTTCCGGATAAATTTTTCCGCTGGCATTTACCGTTTCAATAATGGTGCGGTTTTGCGCCTGCTCTATTGCAACCTGTGTACCATCGGGGCCTCCTATTACATGCATTTTTTTCATTACTACCAGGGCAACAATGATCGCTACCAGTATTACTATTATCCAAACAATTCTCTTCTTCATAAAATATTTCTTATTGCGATTGAACGAATTAAATAAGCTGATTAGAATATGACGCCCTGGCCCCGGTAAAACTCAAGAATCTTGGTACGGAACACAAAATCGTAATGAGCTGTTATCTGGTCAATCAATGCACGTTGCGCATTGTTCTGAAGCGTTAGCAATTCCAGCACTGAAAGCAGGTCGGCATCGTAGCGTTCTTTTCCAAGTGTGTAGCTGTAGGATGCAGTTCGGTAAGCCTTCATGCGGCTGTTGTAGGTTGCCAGGGAATTAATAGCATTCTGGTAAGCGGTGTAAATATCCTGCTTCAGCACAAGGCTGTCCGCCCTCATTTGCAGTTGCACACTTTCTTCATTGGCCAGCGCACGTCTCCAGGTGGAGCGGGCCTGATTTCCATTGAAAATCGGAACCTGCAATGACATGCCCAGACTCTGACGGAAGTTATTATTCAACTGCTTGAAGTAGGTAGCATCCACATAGCTTGTTGGTTTTGAAACAGGAGTATTCACATTGTAATTGGCACCTGCCACAGTTACGTAAGATTGTGTTGGTACAATCACCGTCACATTGTCTCCCTTTGGCAATTGCTTAAATGCACTTGAATATGCCGATTGAATGTTGCCAAATGCACTGATGGTGGGATACAATTTTGCCCTTGCAGCTGCAGAACTTTTCTGTGCAGCTTCATACCTCAGTTGGTTGGCCATTTGTTGCGGACGAATTAACACTGCCTGCGAATAGACAAGCTCAGGTTGCAGTTCAGCAAGGGGGACAACAGGAATATCTTCAATGTCGGGCTTATTAATGTCAAAAGGATAGCCTGCATCCAGGTTGAGCAATGCTTTTAGCTGCAACAGGTTTAACCGGAAAGCACTCTCGGCGGCAATAATTGCTGAGCTATCGTTTGCCAGTTGCGATTCCAGTTCAGCAGCATTCAATTCGGGCAGAGCACCGGCATCCACCCGCTTTCGGGTCATATCCAGTTGCTCTTTTGTTTGCTCTGCTTTCACTTCGGCAGTGTGCTTCTGTTCTTGTGACAGCAGTGCCTGCAAATAAGCCGCAGCTACATTCAGCGCTATATCATCCTGTATCTTTTTGGTTTGCTGCTTACTGGCCTCTGCTGTAAACCTGTTGGCATCAATGGTATTCTTTATACTGAACCAGTTAAACAAGGTGACCCCTGATTGTAAAGCGATGTTGGAAGAAGTAATATTGTTTTGTGTAAACAGGTTGGTGGTCGGGTCAATGTTTCGGCCAAACTGTTCACCTAAAGAGCCCTGGAAATTGAGCGTAGGCCATCTACCATCAAGGCTTTGCTTGTAAATGAGTTCGTTCAGTTTTTCCTGAACAACATTCTGCTTCACAGATATATTGTTGGCAATAGCATACTCCACGCATTTTCGAAGGCCCCATTTTTCCTGGGCCGGCAAGGCAGTGTACAACAGTAAGGCAGCTACCTGGAATCACAATTTTTTCATGGAGCAAATGTAGCCCCACGGCCGGCACGTGGTTTAAAATTGGGATAAGTGGGTTGTACTACTTCTCAGCGTTCAATATCATGGATGAAAATGGCTTGAAATACAACAATCAGGATCGCATTTTGCCACGAGTGATTATAAATTAATGTAGCGATGTATGCGCTCATACCGTTTCAACACCCATAAAACAAAAACCAACTTAGGCAATTCCAGCCAGCTTTGCCGCCTGTTCCAGGTCAGCAATGAGCACCGCACCCTCTTCCAAACCAACGTACATGCGCATTTGACGGTGCACAAAATCATTAACATCAAACGCCTCCCTTTTCATCACAGCACATTTGGGAATGATGAGGCTTTCATGTCCTCCCCAACTCACAGCCATACGGTACCGCTGCAGGCTGTTGCAAAAAGTTTCTACCTGCTGCAACGATGATGCCTTGATGGAAAAGGTGAGCAACCCACAGGCATCTTTCATTTGCTTTTTGGCCAGTTCGTATTGAGGAAACGAAGGATGGAAGGGAAAGATGAGTTTTTCAACCCACGGCTGCGCATTGAGCCAGGCAACCATTTCTTTGGTTGTTCTTGTTATCCGTTCGAGCCTGATGGGCAATGTGCGCAAGCCCCGCATCAACAGCCATGCATGGAAGGGCGTGGCACCAGCACCGGTGGTCATGTATTCGCTGTAAAATATCTTTTCAATGTGTGCCTTGCTACCGGTGAGCACACCTGCCACGGTGTCGCTGTGGCCACCAATATATTTTGTGGCACTTTGCAGGCTCATGTCAATTCCATAATCAAGCGGCCGTTGGTAAAGCGGTGTGCAATAACTATTGTCGATTATGGTTACAATGTTTCGCGACTTTGCCAGTGAAGCCACAGCCGCAAGGTCTTGCAGTTCAAATGACCAGCTGTTGGGGCTTTCGAGGTAATACAACACTGTATTGGGTTGTGTAGCATTTTCCCAGTTGGCAATATCAGTTCCGTCAATGTAAGTATGTGTTACGCCAAACCGAGGCAGTATTACTTCAAACATCTTCTGCGCCCAGGTATAAGGACCTTTCACACTCACAATATGGTCGCCACTTTTTACAAATGGAAGCACCGAGCAGAAAATAGCCGAAGCGCCGCTGTTGAAAACAAGTCCATCCTCTGCGCCATCAAGTGCCGCAAGTTTCTTACGCAAAATATCTACCGTGGGGTTGTTGCCACGGCTGTAAATAAAAACATCATATTCAGCTTCGAATGCCTTGCGCATTTCGTCCACCGTTTCGAATACAAAATTGCTGGTTTGAATGATGGGCGGCGATACCGCATTGAAGTACAATGAATGGTCTTCGGCCAGTTCGTTGAGGATGTAAGAAACGTCCATGCGGAAAGTTTATAGGTTGGTGAATTGCGGGCAAAGTACGCAGCAATCATTTCACCAAATGTATTGCAGTAACAAAATCCTGTTTATGCCTTCGATAGCAGTTAACCAAGGAAAATGTGGCGGTCATTGTGAACAGATTGAGCAACAACTAAACCATACACTCTAGAGAATTGCGAAAGATTATTGCTGAGGTTTCTTTTTACCGGGTTGGTGAACCGCCACAAAATAAACACCAACAAACAACAACAAAAGGCCCACACCGGTTAGTGCAGCTTTCCAATTGTCGATGACCACAGCAGTAGCCACAACACTGTAGGCAAGGATAAAGATTACCCCGAACACTGTAATCAGTTTGGTGAGTGAGCCCTTCACCAACTCATCATTAAAATGCCGTTTGCGCAAAATGAGTAATGCAATGGCGGATGTCATGAAACCCATTGAATCAAGAAAGATGGAAAAACCCAGGATATTATCAACGCCTTTCCCAAAGAAGCCAATGGCCACAGTTATTACGGAAAAAGCAATGAGACCGGGGACAAGCGCCTTTGTTTCGGGATGCTGGTAGCTGAATAGTTTTGGCAACACACCATCGGTACTCATAGCATACATCACCCTCGGATTACTCATCAGCAAAATATTTACATAACCCAGCACGCTGATGAACATGGCAAAGTCGAACACCTTGGCACCCACTTTTCCAAACCACGCCTCAAACAACAACGCACCAATGGATGTGGCGTTTTTCATTTTATCAAAGCCTAATACGTGCACATACGCATAGTTCACTGTGAGGTACAATAGGATGACGATGATAATTCCGATGAAAATGCCTTTCTGCAGCGTTCCTTCCTTATTCACCTCACCACCAAAATTGATGGTCTGCTGGTAGCCACCGTAAGTGAAGGAAACGGCCACCATGCTAATTACAAGCAGGAGCAAAGCATTGTTTCCATCATAAGAACGCATGGGGTCATCGGTATAGCCATGCGGCTCAACTGCAGTTCCTGCAAACAATGCAGAAATTAAAATGAGGATAAGTGCCACTTTTAAAACCATCAGAACATTTTGAGTTCTGCTACTTGTTTTTAGGCCCATCATGTTAACCACGAAAAATATGCTGACAGCAATTGCAGAAAAACTTACGTTGAATACATACCCCAACTGCTTGCCGAAAAGCATATCGCTGCAATACTCAGCCCCAATCAGGGCCACTACAGCCAGCGACGCTGCGTTGCTGATGAGGATAAGCGTATTTACCGTAAAACCGACAGCAGGATGGTAAGCGTAAGAAAACACTTTGTAGTATGCACCAACCACCGGAAGCCTGGCGCCAATTTCTGCAAATATCAACGCACCAATCAAAGCAATGACGCCGCCAATCACCCACGCCGAAAAGAAGATGGATGGCAATCCACTTTTGGCAGCAATGCCTGCGGGCGTTTTGAAAATGCCCATGCCAATTACCAGGCTGATAACAATAATCGTGAGGTCGAATAATCCGAGTTTCGCAGTAGTCTTCATGCACGCAATACTTTTACCAATAAGATGAACTCAATGTCCAATGAAGGAAGTGCTGATAAAAATAGGGGTTTGGCTGTCATTCTATTTCTTTTTCACTGCACAGCTACAGGCGCAGCAAACAGCCGACCTTAGCGGTACTGACAGTGCTGAGGTGGTGGGCAACGCTTATGAGCAAATTGGAAGAAACCTTACATCATCCGTTGTCCGGTGGTCGCCTTTCAACAATGCCGACCGCAGCAATCAAACGAGTTTGGTGAGTGGATTCAATACCACACCCGGTATTCGCATGGAAGAAAGATCACCGGGCAGCTATCGGCTAAATATCAGGGGTAGTTCGCTGCGCAGCCCGTTTGGCGTGCGTAATGTGAAAATGTATTGGAACGAAATTCCGTTTACAGACCCCGGTGGCAATACTTACTTCAATCAACTTGCTTTGAATTCGGCCCAGTCGTTTGTCATCAACAAAGGGCCGGCCGGAAGCATGTACGGCGCCGGAACAGGCGGACTTGTACTCATGGAATCAACGCCATTCAGATGGCAGCCGGGAACTGGCATCAGTTATAGCTTCGGTTCTTTTGGATTGCAAAACATTGCCGCATCAGCAGACTTTGGAAAAATGGATAACCGTAACCACTTTTCTGCAGCACATAATCAAAGTGATGGCTATCGAAAACAAAGCGCCATGCGCCGCGACAATCTTTCATGGACAAGCCGTTTGAAAATTTCGGACAAACAACAACTCACTGCCAGTTTTTTGTTTACAAATATGTATTACCAAACGCCAGGCGCCTTGACGAAAACTGAGTATGAGGCTGATCCTTCAGCTGCGCGGCCTGCCACACCGGGCCTGCCTTCAGCCGAACAAGCGCATGCAGCCATTTACCAGACCAATGTGCTGGCAGGTGTAACCAACAAGCAAACCATCAATGCGCATTGGAGCAACACCACTGCATTGTATGCTGCGTTTGCACAAGTAAAAAACCCGGCCATCAGGAATTATGAAATGCGTAGCGAACCACATACCGGCATTCGCAGTTTCTTTGCTTACAACCAGAAGAAAGAAAACACACAACTGAAATGGATTGCAGGCGGAGAGTTCCAGGCTGGCTTTTTCAACACACAGGTTTCAAAAAACAAAAATGGCCAACGCGATTCATTGCTCACCAACGATGACCAGCAATTCTATTCCGGTTTTGCATTCACGCAAATTGAATGGACGTGGAATAACAAGATTTATTTCACCGGAGGCTTTAGCATCAACCAAAACAAAGTGAGCATTACCCGTAATTCTGTGGTACCGGTTGCCACACAGGAAAGAACATACAGCAACGAATTTGCACCAAGGCTGCAGGCAAAATACAGATGGAGCGAGGCAGCAGAAACAAAATTCACTTTTAGTAAAGGGTACTCTCCGCCAACGGTCAGCGAATTGCTCCCCAGCACCGGCCGCATCGGTACCGACCTCAATGCAGAACACGGCTACAACTACGAACTGGCAAACAGTTTCTCCATGCTGCACAATCGCCTTCACGCAGATATTGCGGCATTTTACTTTGGATTGAAAGATGCGCTGGTACAACAACGCGATGCAAGCGGAGGTGATTATTACATCAACGCAGGCAGCACGCAACAATGGGGCATTGAATCATCGCTTAACTATCTGCAGTGGTTCGACAGAAGCAGATTTGTTGATGCAATCACGGCTCAACTGAGTTATACCTACAGCAATTTCACTTACTCGCAGTACAACAAATTGGGCGTTGATTACACAGGTAATTTTTTGCCAGGCGTACCCAAACATGCTGTTTCTGCAATGGCAGATGTTCAGTTTAAAAAAGGATTTTATTTCAACACTACTTATTATTTCAATTCGGTCATCATGCTAAATGATGCGAATAGTTTCAAATCTGATGCGTTCAACCTGTTGCAGGCAAGAGCAGGGTACAAATTCAAGTGTGGCAAAAAAATACAATGGCATGTGTTTGCCGGCGCCGACAACCTGTTGAATGAGCATTACAGTCTTGGCAACGACATTAATGCTGCGGGTATCAGGTTTTACAATGCAGCCCCCACCAGAAATTACTATGCAGGAGTTGGGTTTGAGTGGCACTGATTCATGATGCAATTGTTTGTATCCACATTTTCGAATAATATTATTTGGCAGCAACGGAAATGCAAAGCCATATTTGCATCGCAACTGGTCCCCGTGCCGCAGCGCCGGGGTTAAAAGGGAAGTCCGGTGCAAAACCGGCGCTATCCCCGTAGCTGTAAAGACACGCTCCAAAATCCTCCCTGAACGGAGGACTTGAGAACGCTAACTTATAGAGCCACTGAAATTTTCGGGAAGGCAGTTAGTGAATGTCTGAGCCAGAAGACCTGCCAGCTGTAGCAAGCAACCACAAGCTTTCGGAGGAAAAGCAGGAATGCACAACAAAACAGTTGGCCTGCAGGCAACCATTTGTTCCGTGTCTTCTCTTCATTTCATTTTCTGAAAGCGGATTTCATCACCAAAAAATCTCATGAAAAAATGAGGAAGAATTTCTTTTTGGTGGGAGCCGCTGTATTATTCGCTTCCACCCTGCACGCACAGCAAACCGATTCGGTAAAAACATCCGAGTTGGATGAAGTAACTATTACTGCCAACAAAACACCACAGAAACAAAGCCAGACAGGAAAAGTGGTGAGTGTGATTACAAAATCGCAACTCGAAAAAAGCAGTGGCAAAACACTTGGACAAATACTTAACGAACAGGCAGGCCTCACTATCAATGGCGCACTTAACACTGCAGGCACTAACCAAGGTGTGTATATGCGTGGCGCCAACATTGGCCGCACCCTTATTCTCATTGATGGGGTGCCTATGTACGACCCATCGTTTATTAACAGCGAAGCTGACCTGAACCTGGTTGCATTGAACGACATTGAACGCATTGAAATAGCACGAGGTGCTCAATCCACCTTGTACGGCAGCGATGCAGTGGCTGGTGTCATCAACATCATCACTACCAAAACCGATGTGAACAAACCGGTTAATGCAAAAGCCGGCCTCTCTTATGGAAGCTTCAATACATTCAGGGGAAATGCACAGCTGTATGGCAAAAGCGGTATTATCAATTATAGTGTGCGGTATGCAAAAATGAAAACCGATGGATTTTCATCGGCATACGACAAAACAGGCACCGGCAATTTTGATAAAGACAATTATAATAGCGATGATTTTAATGCATCCATCAATCTGCAGGCGACAAAGCAACTGACACTGAAAACTTTTTACCATTATAACCGCTATAAAGCAGGCATCGATAATGCCGCTTTTGTTGACGACAAAGACTTTACAGCCGCCAACAAAAACAACATGGCCGGAGGTGGTGCCGTCTACAAAGCAAAAAAAGTAACCGTGACTGCTAATTATACATACAGTCAAAACAATCGAAGCTATGTGGATGACAGCACTGATGTGCCAACCTTTGTAAAGTATTCCTCCAACAACTTCACCGGAAAAAGCCAGTTTGCGGAAGTGTTTGCAAATGTCAATCTTGGTAAGGGTTTCAGCGCTCTGGCGGGAGTCGATTTTCGCTACGCTTCTATGAACAGCAGTTACTTTTCGCTAAGCAGTTGGGGGCCGTACAAAGACAACTTCAACGACACATCACTTAAACAAGGTTCGGCATATGCATCGTTGCTGTATGCCTACAAAGGCTTCAACCTTGAAGCAGGCATTCGCTACAACAAACACGAGCGGTATGGCAGCAACGCTACTTTCACTTTTAATCCCTCTTACGCTTTTAGCCAAAACCTTCGAATGTTCGGCAGCATTGCCAGTGGTTTTAAAGCGCCTACTATCTACCAGCTCTACTCAGCTTTTGGCAACAAAAACCTGGAACCTGAAAAATCCATCAACTACGAACTGGGATTGCAGCAAACAAATCAGCACATCAGCAGCCGCATTGTGTACTTCAATCGCGACATAAGCAATGGCATTGACTTCGACAACATCAACTACCAGTACTTCAACGTCAGCAGCCAGAAAGTGCAGGGATTGGAATTGGAATCGGTACTGAAACCTGTGAAAACATTTTCAATCACACTCAACTATACATACCTGGAACCTGAGGAAAATATCCAAAGCCGGATGACCTACAAGGACACCTCCTATCATTATTTGCTCCGCAGGCCAAAACACCAGTTGAACCTGGCAGCAGGTTGGCAAATAGCACCGAAATGGTTTGCAAGCATTAGCGGGAAATATGTGAGTGACCGTTATGATGTAGGCGGCTACCAACAACCGGATGCGAAACTGGATGCTTACTTTTTACTTGGCGCCTATGCAGAATTCAAACCCTGCAATTACGCAAAGCTTTTTATTGATTTGCAAAACATCACCAACAAAAAATTCTTCGATTTGTATGGATTCAATTCCATTCCGTTTATGATGAATGGAGGTGTTACCATTTCTTTGTAACATTCAAATGCTGCTTAAAAAAAGTTGGGACAGGTTGCAACCCGCCCCAACTTTTTTTATATCCATACCTCTTTAGAAGAAACTCCTTTTACTGCTTCGTCCGCCAAGGCCAAGCGCCCCCAGCAGGCTTCTTGTAATGGAATTTGCAGCAGTGCGCATGGCGCTTTTTACCACCGTATTGTCAAGCACCTGCTCAATCATCGAAGGTGCCTCCTTTTCTTTTGCAGTAGTCTTCGCTTCCACCTTTGCAGTTTCTGCAGCTTTTGTTTTTTCGGCTGCTTCTTCCAGTTTGGCGCTCAGGATTTCGTAGGCGCTATTGCTGTCAATGACCTGGTTATATTTCTTCACCAGTTTGCTGTTGGCTACCAGTGCGTTCACTTCTGCATCGGTAAGCACATCCATGCGACTGCGCGGCGGGCTGAGCATTACATGCACCAGCGGCGTGGGAATACCTTTTTCATTCAGCAGGGTAACGAGGGCTTCGCCAATACCTACCTGCGTCAAAAGGTCTTCCGTTTTGTAGAAATCGCTGAGCGGATAGTTTTCTGCCGTTTGCTTAATAGTCTTACGGTCGTTGGCGGTGAAGGCACGCAGCGCATGCTGCACTTTCATACCTAACTGGCTGAGTATGCTGGCAGGCACGTCCATAGGATTTTGTGTGCAAAAGAAAATGCCGATGCCTTTGGAACGGATGAGTTTGATGATGGTTTCTATTTGCTGCAGCAGTGCATCACTCGCTTCCTGGAAAATGAGATGTGCTTCATCAATAAACATGACCAGTTTGGGCTTATCGAGATCTCCTTCTTCAGGACAGCTGGCATACAACTCCGCCAGCATCTGCAGCATGAAGGTGCTGAAGAGTTTGGGCTTGTCCTGCAGGTCCATCACCCGAAGGATATTGATGATGCCCCGACCATCATCGCTGATGCGCATGAGGTCGTCCACTTCAAAACTTTTTTCACCGAAAAATGTAGATGCCCCCTGCTGTTCCAGTTCTATCACTTTGCGCAAAATAGTGCCTGTGCTTGTCGTGGAAATTTTACCATATTCCTTTTCCATGTCGGCCTTGCCTTCCTCGGCTGCATATTGAAGCAACTTTTTAAAATCCTTCAGGTCAAGCAAAGGCAATTGGTTGTCATCGCTGTATTTAAACAACATGGCTACAAGTCCTGCCTGGGTATCATTCAGGTCTAATATTTTGCTCAGGAGCACAGGGCCAAATTCACTCACCGTAGCTCTTAATTTAACGCCCGGTTGTTTTTCGCCCAATGCCAGCAATTCACTGGGAAAAGCAATAGGCGCATAAGTTATCTCTAACAGTTTGCTGCGTTCTTCAATTTTAGGATTGCTGATACCTGCAGCGGCAATACCACTCAGGTCTCCTTTAATGTCCATCACCAGCACAGGCACACTCGCATCACTCAGCAGTTCGCTAATCACCTGCAGGGTTTTGGTTTTGCCGGTACCTGTGGCGCCTGCAATCAGCCCGTGGCGGTTCATGGTTTTGAGAGGGAGGTAAATGTCGGCAGCCGGTACAACGGCTCCATCTAGCATGGCACGGCCTAATTTTACTTTTTCGCCTTTGAAAGTGTATCCTGCCTTAACGGCTTCGAGAAATTTTGTAGCATCTGCCATATCATTGAGCGTTTCGGGTAAAGATAATTGAAACAACACCCATTCTGTATGCAAATGGAAATCGGTTGGCATCAAAGTGGTCGAACCTGCTTACAACACATTCTTACATTTTTCGCTGCATAAATTCTTCAGTCATCGGGCCTGAAAACATTCAATGAATCATTGCCCGGATAATGGAAAACACCGGTGCTTTTATTGAAGACAATAGATAGTGTTAGCCACAACAAGATTGTACATCGTTCTCTAATGAAGGCAAAGTGCCAGACAATGCCATCACTGCTCATGGCTTGTACACCACAAAACTGAATCCATCCTGCTTGAGCACACCGCCGATGGTATATAATTCTACAAGCAGTTTGCCGCCTACGCTTGTCGTGGCTGCTATAGAAATGCTTTGGGGGGTAACCACAGTAGTGTAGGTAGTATAAAAATAAGTTTCACCTGTTATGGTGATTTCATACCATTTGTTGGTGGCATTGTAGGAAGCAGTGAAGTTGCCCGATCCAGAGTTGATTGCACCAGCAGAAGAAATATTTCCATAGGCTATGGGCACCAGTTGGGTTGAACCAGTGGCAGTGCGGGTTACATCACCAGTAACGTTTATGTTGCCGTTGACATCCAGCGTGGATGCAGGAGCGGAAACACCGATACCTACATTGCCTGAAACATAAAATCTGCCACCAGTAAAATAGCCCGAATATCCATCGGCTGAACTGACATTGCTACTTACCCCATACGTAGTGCCGGAAGAAGCAAGTACGTAGGCCTTTACGGCCGTTCCTCCTGTTGATTTTGAGTAGGCATACAGGGCGGTATTGGTTCCACCGGTGGCACTTGCATAAGCCACCAATGCCTGGCCGCCGGAGCCGTTGGTATTTTCAATAAAAGCAGTGCCGGTGTTGAGCGAACCAAACATGTGCAGTGCATAGTAGGGCACAGTGCCAATGCCCAGCCGGTGATTGGTACCATCCCACACCAGGTTTGCATCGCCTGCAAAAACACCCGCGTTGTTAAACTGGATTTGAGAAGTTGCCCCGCCGGGCGTAGCCAGATTAGGTAAGGTTTGCCAGCTTGCAAGGCCTCCTGCATCAGAGGTAAGCACTTTACCTGCACCCTGGCTGCCATCGGTAATTTTTACGCTGCCTGCTACATCCAATTTGGCTGCAGGGCTGAGCACACCAATA
>JBBIOQ010000095.1:0-16817 GCA_037443285.1 Sphingobacteriales bacterium
GTTGCTTGCGCTTTTTTTACATCTACGGGTAGCCAGATAGAATTGCTGAAAGAGATGCTTGCCAATATCTCTGTTCTTCTTTTCTTCCAATAAGCGGTAATGGCGGCTTTGCCCACCAGGCTGTCGCCGCTGTTCCACTGGTAGCGGGCGTTTTCATCAAATTGCATCATCCATTTATCGATGTCACCGGCTGACAGTGCATCTAAACCCTGTTGGCCGATTGTTGCAAATTTGGCATCTGCAAATTTGGTGTTACCGCTGGCATAATTTTGGGCGCCGGCTTCAAGGCTCAGCATGTAGAAGGTGGTGAAAAGCAAAAGCGCCCGAACTGCGAAATTTTTCATGGTTGTTGAGTTTTGATTGTGATGAAAATCTGATTGATTGATTTTATTATTGTTCACGGTTAATTCGTTGAGTCAAATGTCTTAACGAACCTTGGTCATTTGCCTTTTCTTTTTTTATACCAGCATTACTGAAGAATTCATGTGTTGCATTAAAAACAAACGGACGCATCAGGGTTAGAAAATAAAAAAGGAAGGGCGGCAGCATGCATTCATTGTAATGAGGGTGTGGGCTTTGAACAGATGCTGTTTTAAACTTATGCATTAATGCCGACAAATGCAATAGCCCCAACATTTATACCAATTTGGAGATTAATTTCATCAGTCTGGTTTTGCACTGATGCCTTTCCCATGTTGCATTTGTTTTAAAACCATTTCAGGTGTGATTAAGTTTCCTCAGAAGTGTTTATCCTAGGGCCAATTGAAAGAGTTAGTAAATTGTAACCCGCGAAATAGATTTCTCCTTACCTACCACCTGCCATATGAATATTCGGGTCAAGTTTTTAGGTGCAGCCAGTGAAGTAACCGGCTCCAAATACCTGCTTCAAATTGGTGATTTTAATTTATTGCTTGATTGCGGATTGTTTCAGGGACGAAAGCAATTGAGGGATTTGAACTGGGCCGATTTTCCCATTGCCCCAAACACAATTGATGCCATTGTGCTTACACATGCACACCTTGACCACACCGGTTACTTGCCGCGGCTATTCAGGCAGGGCTACCGTGGCCCGGTGTACTGCACCACCGCCACTGCCGACCTGATGGACCTTATACTCATGGACTCTGCAAAACTGCAGGTGGAAGAAGCCAACTATGCAAAAAAGAAGGGGTATTCAAAACATAAAGATCCGCAACCGTTGTATGGACCCGATGATGTTGTAATTATTGATGAATTTATTAAGTCGAGGCATTTTGAACAACCTCTTGCAATTGCCGACAATATCAGTGTTTGTTTCTACAATGCAGGTCATATTTTGGGTGCCGCCATTGTTGAACTTACAATTAAGGGCGAAACGCAAACAAAGAAGATTGTTTTCAGCGGAGACCTTGGCCGTTACAATGATCCCATTTTGTTTCCGCCGCATACTATTGAAACTGCCGATATTTTGTTTGTGGAATCTACCTATGGCAACCGGGTAAATGTTGCTACCGACCGGCAGGATATTATCGATGTAATGAATGCAACTTTTGAAAATAATGGTAACCTGTTGGTGCCTGCTTTTTCAATTGGCCGTACACAAACACTGCTGATGTATTTGAAGAATGTGCTGATGAGCAAGGAAATTCCTGCGGTGAGTATTGTAGTCGATAGTCCCATGGCTATTGCTGCTACTGCATTCTACCGCAAACACCAGGAGTACCACAAGCTCCGCGGCATTGACCTGGATGATGATGAATCATTCATGACATTGCGCAATCAACTCATTTTTGCACGAACTTCAGAAGAGTCAAAAAAAATAAAGGAGATTACGCACGACAGCATCATCATTGCCAGCAGCGGCATGATGACCGGTGGGCGCATTTTGCATCACTTGTTTCAGCGGTTGCCGCATCCTGAAAATGTTGTGCTTATAGCAGGTTACCAGGCCGAAGGATCAAGAGGCAGACGCCTGCAAAATGGTGAAAAAACCATTCGCATTTTTGGGCAGGATGTGGAGGTGAAAGCAAAAGTGTTCACCATTAATGGCCTGAGTGCACATGCCGACCGAAATGAACTTTTGCAATGGCTGAGTGGGTTCAAAGAAGCGCCTAAGCAAACATTTGTAGTACATGGTGAAAGTGAATGTGCCCATGCCCTGGCAGCCACTTTGAACGAAAAGGGATGGCATGCACATGTGCCGGAATATCTTGAAACTGTTGAACTATTTCAAAACCTATAATCATGAATCAAAGCAACGACAAGAAATTTCTCGGACTCAACCGAAGTTTATCCGAAGAAATCAGGGACTCACACAAAGTAATGGCCGACCTATGGCAGGGACTCACTGGGTTTGAAAATGTAAAGAACTGTGTTACAGTATATGGCTCTGCAAGGTTTAAGGAAGGACATCAGTATTATGAACTTGCACGATCCATGGGCAGGGCTTTGGCAGAAAATGGATTTACAGTAATGACAGGTGGAGGCCCCGGAGTAATGGAAGCTGCCAACCGCGGTGCCAAAGAAGGAGGCGGTGTTTCGCTTGGTTGCAATATCATTTTGCCCTTTGAACAGAAACTGAATCCTTATGTTGACAAGAAGGTGGAGTTTGAATTCTTCTTCACCCGAAAAGTTATCCTGCGAAAAAATTCAATTGGGTATGTACTGATGCCCGGCGGTTTTGGTACCATGGATGAAATTTTTGAAGTGCTTACACTCATTCAAACAGGAAAGCTCCCGCAAAGACCCATTGTCTGTATGGGCAAAGACTACTGGAATCACCTCGGCATTTTCCTGCGTGAAACCATGCTTGAAATCGGTACCATTTCACCTGAAGATCTTGACCTGGCGCTTGTGACTGATGACCCACAGGAAGCCATCGACCATATCAAAAAGAAAATTGCAACTGCTGAAGCCAATGCAAGAACTGAGGAGGATATTTATTGATGTGATTTGCACCTTTTTAGCCCGTATGACTGGTCATTGAGTTTCGTTCAGATGAATCGGGCCGCTTCATACTCAACGATGGACGACATTATTTTTATTCAACAAAAGCCATGCGTGCAAAGGCTTTGCGCACATATAATTCGAATGTGAGTTTTGTAGTGTTGACAAAATGATGCCTGCAATTGTTCATCATCATAAATTTCTGGTTACTTTAATAGCGCCAACCTACAACTGCATTCCTTATTTGGTTGGTATTGATTGCTCCAACATATTCATCATTTAAAACAAAAAAAATGAACAAACTAGTTGCAGAGTTTCTTGGCACTTTTTGGCTTGTATTGGGTGGCTGCGGAAGTGCAGCCTTGTCTGCTGCTTTCCCCAATGTAGGCATTGGTTTGCTGGGTGTTTCTTTAGCCTTTGGCCTAACAGTAGTAACCATGGCTTATGGCATTGGCCATATTTCAGGGGCGCACCTCAATCCTGCAGTATCCTTTGGATTGTGGGTTGCCGGTCGTTTTGAGGCAAAGGATTTGCTGGGTTACATAGTTGCACAGGTACTCGGTGGCCTGGCGGCTGCAGGAATCCTCTACATTATTGTTACCGGCAATGGAAGCGCCATTGGCGATTTTGCTGCAAACGGATTCGCCGAACACTCTCCCGGCAAATACAGCATGACTGCTGCACTGGTTACTGAAATTGTAATGACTTTCGTTTTCCTTATGGTCATTATTGGCGCTACAGATAGGCGGGCTCCAGCTGGTTTTGCTGGTCTTGCCATCGGCCTTGCTCTTACACTCATTCACCTCATCAGCATACCAGTTACCAATACCTCTGTTAATCCGGCTCGTAGCATTAGCCAGGCTGTGTTTGTAGGTGGCTGGGCCATCGAGCAGCTTTGGTTGTTTATTGTAGCGCCAATTGTAGGTGCTATTGCAGCCGGTATTGTGTACAAAATGTTTTTCGCCGAAAGCAAATCCTGACAATTGGATTCATATTTGTACTTGGCAGGTTGCCAGTATTCAAACACTCCCATCCGCATGAATGGGAGTGTTTGTTTTAATGCAAATTGGATTTGCGTGAACAGTTCACAACTAACAGATTTTTCACTGGGGCAATCATTCGATTGCATTACTTTGAAATCTTCAGCAAAAGCACTTCCATGAAAAAGCAATTTCAACTTCTGTTATCGATCACAGCTATTTTCTGCGCAACAAACGGGCTGGCCCAATTGCGCCTTCCTTCAATCATCGGTTCTGGAATGGTGCTACAGCAAAACGACTCAGTAACACTATGGGGCTGGTGCGGACCATCGGCAAAAGTGATAGTTACAACAAGCTGGAATAACCATAGTGATAGCACAGTGGCCACCAATATGGCCTCTTGGCATCTGAAGGTAAAGACGCCTGCTGCGGGTGGGCCGTTCACCATCGTCATAAAAAGCCAGCAAACTATTACCCTCACCGATGTCATGATTGGAGAAGTATGGGTTTGCTCCGGGCAGTCGAACATGGAATGGAACTATTACAATGGAATAAAAGACATAAAGCCCGAGCTTGCAAATGCGCCTGTTCCCAACATCCGTTTCTTTAATATTCCCAAAACCGGCGCAGCTTATCCGCAGGATGATGTAAAGGCCACCTGGCAGGTATGCGACAGCAACAGCCTGAAAAGTTTCAGTGCTGTCGGATATTTTTTTGGGAAACGACTTCAGCAACAACTCAATGTGCCCATTGGATTGGTCAATGCCAGTTGGGGCGGAACTCCGGCAGACACGTGGACTCCTGCTGAAGTGATTGCCAATGACCCGTTGCTCAAGGAGGCTAATAACAAACTGGCTATCTATCCATGGTGGCCATCAGCGCCAGGAGCCGCATTCAATGGAATGATTGCGCCTATAAGTTGGTACAATATTGCTGGCGCTATTTGGTACCAGGGTGAAGGCAATACAGCAACGCCCGCCACTTATACACATTTGTTTACCAGTATGATTGATGCCTGGCGTGATGCATTTCACAAAAGCATTCCATTTTACTATGTGCAGATTGCGCCTTATAAGTACGATTACACCAACGTAGGTGCCTTGGTGCAGGAGGCCCAGGCAAAAGCCATGACACATCCGAACGTGGGCATGATAGTTACAACAGATATTATTGATTCTGTAACCAATATTCATCCTGGCCGCAAAAAGCCCGTTGGTGATAGACTCGCCAACCAGGCTTTGGTAAAGACCTATGCCAGAAACGGTATTGAATGCGAAAGCCCATCTTTCAAATCTTTGGAAGTGCAAAAGGAAAAACTTTTAATTCATTTCACTAATTCAGGTGGAACCATGAAGTCAAATGACAACATCATGGGCTTCTTTGTATCGGGAGAGAAGGAGCAATGGTTTGCTGCGGAAGCCAAAATTGAGCAGGATAAAATTGTTGTGTGGAGCAAAGAAGTAATGCAGCCAGTGCATGTGCGGTATGGCTTTGGCAATACAATTGTTGGCAACGTATCCAACGCAGTAGGTTTGCCTTTGATACCATTCCGTACAGATGCATGGCCAGTATCAATCGAAAAGGTAAAATGAGATTGGGGTTGAAAACGTATCAGCGCAAACGCTCCATGCTAGTGATTTTTGAATCTTTCACTTCCAGCCAGACCGCCTTAAGTAATTGTGCGCTGTCGGCTATCCGGCGAGCCTCTATTTCATTGGTCGCATAGTTGAAGGTGCGGCCTGCGTAAAACTCCACAATCTTTTCATTATCGAGATTGGTGAGTATACGTGTATTCTTATCAACGCCTGCAGCAATTGTTCTTCCCAGTGTTTCAGGTTGGTCGTATCGTTCGCCATTCCAGTTGAAATCACCAGGCCGGTTAATGAAAAAGTAAATGCACAATGAAAGTGTATATGCCGCTAAGCAAATGGTTCGAAGCCATGAATATTCTGCGAGGATGCTCTTGCTAAATAGTGTCACCATAACAAGGCCCATGGCCATCCAGGCAAATTCGTGCATGGCACTCCAGTTGAGAAATAAACCGTTGTACAGCGCAATACTGCCTACAGCCCACCACAACCAAACAGGAATTTTTCGCCATGAAAATTTCTTTGCAAAAATTGCTGCCAATAGCAGCACCAATAACGGAGCGAAACCTGTGGCTATATTCTTTGCAACGCCTGCGAATAATCCAGGAATTCCGTGCTCATCATGCTCCATGCTCCGCTCTGTAAATCTGCTGTTCCAATAGCCCAGTACCTGGTACCACCCAAGGTAACTGGCAAACTGCGCAAGCACCAGTATTACACCCATTGCTCCGGTAATGACACTTACCATCAGCACCAATTTGTAACGCTGATTCTGCCTTGTTTTTAACAGTGCCCATGCACCCATTCCACCCAGTATAAACACGGTAATCCAATCAATATACGTAAGCATGATGCCTGCCATAAACAAACCGGCGAGTTTTGTAAAATTGATGTTTTCGCTATTCTCGCTAAATTGGAACCAGAGCCAAAGAATGCAAATAACCAGCGGCAACATGATGGCAGTGGTTACATAGCCATTGCCCATGTACCAGAGCGGCGCCGGCAGCAAACAAAAGAAAGCAGTGAAAAGAATGGCTGATTTTTCGTTGTTGGAAATGCTTTTCAGGAAAGCAAAAAGCAAAATTGCAGTAAGCAACCCAATCAGCAAATTGAGCCACTGCAGCGCTAACGGCGTAAACGGAATATGCAATGCATGAAACAAAGCGTAGGGCAAAACATACCAGCCGGGACCATAGGATAGATACGCATGATTGCCATGCTTATCTATATGCCAGCCTTTTTGAATCATTTTGTTTTCATCGCCCTGAAAATTCATGAGAGGCGTAAAAGAAAATTGCGCTCCGCCGCCTGCCTGCTGCCAACTGATGCAGTTGATAAGGATAACTGCGGTATTGAACTCATGATGTTTGGAGAGAGGTCGGTTTAGCGTGGGAAGGCGCAGCAAAATCATTGCTGCCAGCAACAGCCACAACCATTTTGAGCTGTAACGTTTTGTCATAGCGTATTGCGTTGTTGCATTTGGCGAATGGTGTAAAGCAAAAAACCAAACACAATGGTTTGCATGCCAATGGCAGTAAAAAAGCCTGCAGGAATGATGATGCGAAAAATATACTCAGGCTCCAGCGGGCCAAATTGAACATTGGCCCACTGCTTTACTGCATAAAACGAAAGCCCGATGCCGGCCATGAAGATTATGCCACCTGCAAGCAGCCCCGATTCAAAACCAAACCATTTGAAAACAACCTGCGAAAACCTGCGGGCGGGATAAAGTCCAACACTGCTGCCGTAAAGCCGTGCCAGCACATAAAACTGCAGTAACTGAAAGCCAAGCATCAAAAAAATAGAAGCGTAGTACAATGTGTGAATGTCAAGAATGAGGTTGAATATTTTGATGTAACTGAAAACCAGAATGCCGCCTAATACTGTGCCAGCCAATAAGAAGAACACTGCCGGGAACAACAACAACCATTTGGGGCTCAGCAGCAAAATAAGTCGCAGGTGTTTCCACCCATCATGCCAGGTGCGCAGGTGTGGCTTGCGGCCGCGGCCATCTTTGTGCAAACTCACCGGCACTTCGGCAATCTTCATTTTCAGGAGGCCTGCCTTGGCAATCATTTCCGAGGCATATTCCATGCCGGGGGACTGCATGTTGAGTTGCAGATAAGATGATTTCTTGATAGCACGCATGCCGCAATTGAAATCACCGAGTTTCACACGAAATGATTTGCGCCCGATGAGTGAAATAACTGGCGTGCCAAGATAACGATGGAGGAGGGGCATAGCGTTTTTGTCAATGCCGCCATCAAAGCGGTTGCCAACCAACAGGTCGTGCTGTTCGTTCATTAGCGGAACAAAACTATCTAACTCCCCAAAATCGTAGCTCTCATCGGCATCCGCAAACAAAATCCATTCACCTTTTGCCTCCATTATTCCATGATGCAAAGCAGCTCCATAACCTTTGGTACTAACATGCACAACTCTTGCTCCAGCCAGTAGTGCTATTTGTTGCGAACCATCTGTGCTTCCATTATCGGCGATAATAATTTCACTTTCGATAAACGTCAATTGTTGCAACGTCTCATTTGCCCGGGCAATACAATTGCCAAGCGTTTTTGCTTCGTTGAGACATGGTATTACAACAGTGAGTGAAAGCATTTTTCTTTGGAAATAAAGCAACGGCAAGATAAAGGATTCAATCAAGCGGCAGGCTTCTGAAATACAATCAGGTTGTTCATTCCTAATTGAAATTGGTGGTGCTTCAAAAGTTGAAAACCTGCACTTGCAGCCAGTTTGGGCGTATCCTCTACCTTGAATCCGTGATGCTCTTCCAGGCTCATTCCTTTTACCAGCCTCAACTTGGTTAGTATGCTAAGTATCTTATCAACCTTTTCATCTGGTATGGTGCAAATGAGCAGGCCATTTGGCAGCAGGTGATGGAAGCAGTTTTGAAAGAAGGCAGGCAGGTCTTGCTCGGGTATGTGCTCCACCAAAGCCAGTGCTGTTATTGCATTGAACTGTTGTGTTTTTGGCAGTGTTGCAGGAAAATTTCCGGCAAACAGTTCTATATTCTCATAGGGTGATATTTTTGTGCACAATGGGTCGATGCCAACGCCATGTTTGATTTTTTTTCGGAGCAGGAAAAGCATTTCTCCTTGGTGGCAGCCCACATCAAGCAGCTGGCAATTTTTCGGGATGAACTTAGCGGCTTTGCTTATGCGCCATCGCTGAAGCTGTTTGTCAATAATTGTCACTGTTGAAAATGTGTTGGATGAATTTTAAAAATGGAACACGCTGCAACTAATGCTTACTGCAACAATATTCAGCGTTCTATTCTTCCCAATAGTTTTCGGGTAATTTGTATTGCTTCAGGTTTTTCTTAAAATTCTTCTTTTCCTTCTTGTCGGATTTTACACCAATGTTTGTAAGCAATCCTTCAACAGCAATCTTTCCCCAGAAATTAAACTGTCCACGCTTCTTCACACGTTCCTTGAATACGAGATTGGGTTTGCCATTATCATGGCGGCGCAATATTTGATTGGCCAGCCAGTTAATAGTGTTTGCTCCAAAATATTTTTCTTTACCGCCCTGGCCCATCAGGCGAACATTCATGCTATGATACCTGAGATCCATAGTGCCATAAGCAAAGTGGTCGTTGCCATTTACCAACAGCAGGAGTGAATCAATCTGTCCGCTGTTTATGCGCAGCCCCATTTGCGGCTGCAGCAATTTGTTCATTTCAGCCATGGTGAATTTTCCCATGCGAACGCCCATCCAGAATCCCTGCAGGCTATCGTGGTAAGATTGGCGGAAACCTAGTTGCAGTGCGCCTTTTCCGTAAAGGTTTACTCTGAGTCTTATCCGCAAAGTGTCGTTGGGCCTCACATCGTACGTTTTCGCGTTAAGTACATATCCAGAGATATTATGGAAGAATATAACGCCTTCGCCGCCCGACTTTTTGGCAATTTCATTATAGCGTACTGTTGCATCCTGCAGTGCTATGGTGTCAATTTTGAAAGAAAGAGGTATGCCCATTATTTGCTTAGCCAGCAAGGGCCTGTAGCTCACCGTGTCTTCGGGTCTTCTCTTATCACGCTCGGGTATGAGTACAAGGTTGTTTACAAATAATGAACCGATGTCAACTATCGGCTTGTTGTTGGCAAAGTTGAGGTTAAGGTTATTGCTGTATGTTTTCCCGGTCGACAGAGTCATGTAATCCTTTTCAAATGGTTGTGCCATCCAGAAAGAGTCCCGCGAAAACTGTGACCTCATTTGCATGCTGTCGAACGCAAAGGAATATTTGCTGTTGTGCTCAAAAGACAAGCCATCTACCTGTAGTTTTTGCTTTTCAGTGTTGTATATCAGGTTTGCTCCTTTGGTCCACCAGTTGTGTTTGGTGAGCAATGCAATTGGTTTGATGCTGTTTCCGGTTGAATAAGGGAAATGGGAAATGCCCACTTCGGCAATATGAAATGAAATAGTATCCTTCTTTTTTCCGATGATGGTGTTTGATATATCAGTGAGCATGGCTGTGTCCACCATCAGGCTGATTTTTTTTGTGGCCGGATTCAATAAAAGATTGCTTACCTGCAACCTGAGGGAAGATGGACTGAATAGTTTTTCCGCAACTTCTGCATTTACATGCTGCGTTTCGTAATCTACCGAAGCCACTTTTACTTGTGTTGCATTGTTTTCGTTGGAAAGCTGCAGATTTTTACAGTTTAAATGGCCTGTATAAAAAAAGGAGTGTTGTATCAATTTGCCATCGCTTTTTTTCATCATAAAATCAATGGCAGGCTCATCCAGGCTAAGTGATTCAAGGGAAATATTTTTTGCAAATGGTTTTGCGGTTTTGTTTTCTGCAACAGTTTTTGGATGCTGTGTAATTTCAATTTTGAATTTTGGTTTATTCAGATAAACATCCTGCACTTTCAATTCGGGGATGTTGGTGGAAGATAGGCCTACACCAATCCTGAGTTGTTCGGCATTAAAAGCAATATGTGTATTGGTATTGTTCAACTCACCGGTAGGATTCGTTAGTTCAAAAGTGCCAGGCTGCACAATTTGCATATTGCCTGCGTTGAATGTAATGGCTTCAGTATTGAATGCAGGTTTTGTCCCGGCAATATTCAGCGTGCTCCAATACACCGTGTTATTTGCGAACATAAAGTCGATTGCGTTGAGGTTGAGTCCGGCGGATGCGCCAAGTTTGCCATTCTCATGAAGCTGAAACTTGATGTTTTGCAGGTTTAAGTTCTTTACCCTGATGGGGGGCGGAGTTTTAGCGACTGCTTTTGGAGGAGGTGGAATAGTTGGCTTGGTGATGCTGATGCTGCCGCTTTCTACTAATAAGTCCGATGCGTTTAATCCGTCAGCGCTGGAGATGTCCAATGTATTCGTCTCATTCAGCAGCGTAACGCCTTTCAAATCCAATTGTGCATTAGGTCCGGCGTTGCCTGCAATGGAACCAAAGTACAATCCTCTTGGTTGATTAAGGAGCCTGACATCATTTACTTTGAAGTTCATTTTTGCACTCGACAGGTTGAAACCTGATGTGGTGAATTTCTTAATTGAGTGGAGAATATCAGTGAACGAATTTGATTGCAAAGCTTCCTCTCCGTTTACAACAATTGACAGCCCCGATATTTTGAATTCATCGTTGGGGGCAGCTTGCGGCAGCATTTTGATCGCGGCATTTTCAACAACAATTTCACCAAGGCTCAGTTTGGTTGAAAGCGATGCCATCAATTGTTGGATAGATGAATTGATATCTTTTTTTGCATGTTTTTTTTGCGCACTTTTTTCAAGTATGTCTATCACAATTTCTGGGTTCACCACAGTAAGCCGAGATGCAATCAGCCGCTTTTGCATCAGGTCTGAAAGAGAATAATTTTCAAGCCTGAGTTCAGGAATTAAGACCTTGTTGTCGATGCCGAACTTGCTGCCTTTGTTGGCCTGGAGCAGGTAGTCTTTGATAACAAGTGTATGATTGTTGACGGCAATATCTCCCAGTGTAAAAGTGTACGTGTTGTTTTCATTATTTTCCTGGAAATTCCTGATTTTGATTTTGAATTCCTGCACATCTAATGCTGGTTGTCTGCCGTTAATCAACGAAAGCTCTTTCAGCATGAAACTATCACCCTGCAGTTTCATCAGCATCATTTTATTCTGCTTGTTGATGTAGTCTTTTGTTTCCAGTTCATAGGAAACATCGGAAACAGATGCATAATGAATGATGAATGAATTGCCTGAATATTGCTTGCGTTCTGCTTTTGCCGGCTTGTTCGATTTTTTTGTCTGCAATAAACTGATATCGGCACTTCCCTTTGCCACAACCACGCTGTCCAGTTCAAATACGCTTTCATTCAGAAATCGCGGCCAGTTGAATTTTACGATTCTGAGTGTTGAAAATTTAATGAGTTCGGGTTGGCCGTTATTGTTGATATGATTAAACTGCAATGAGTCGATGACAAGGTTGTGCCTGGCAGAACTTGCCCTGACCGAACCAAGTTGCACAGAAACTGTTGAGTCAATTAAATGAACATCGGGCTTGTCAATTGTTATTTCTCCCTCAATGTGAAATTTTGCAGAGTCCTGGCTGGTTGCTTTTTCAATTTGAATATCACTGAAATTTAACGTGATGTGGTTGAGGCCGAAGTAACTGCCATCATCACCCGGCGGAAATATCTTTACCGATGCATCCCTGATGAGTGCTTTTTGCACATGCAATTGGCTAAATGCATCAAACATGGAGTTCTGCATTTCCTTGATAGCTTCAGCAATGGTTTTTTGCTTCGCTGTCGATTTCTTTTTTGAATAGGAGGTAATGCTGGGTTTGTCAATGTCAATGAGTTGCACCCGCAGCGACCCGGAAAAAAGCATTCCAATGATAGAATTGAGTTTTATGTGTATGAAGTCGCAGGTAACTGTAGAAAGTTTTTGTCCCGGCTGCGTAGGCCGAAGCTCCATTTTCTTCACCTTAATGCTGATGGGAAAATAAGAGAAGCTTATTTTTTCAAAATGCGCTGTGTATTTGCCATGTGAAACATTGGCGATAACAGAATTCAGAATCTCCTTTGAACGGTAATTGAGTGTAAGGTGAATTGCAAGCAGTAAAACACCGAAAATGATAAGGCTAATAAGCAATATTTTCTTGAATCGTCGCACAGAGAACCGCCAAAATGCTTTGAATGCAATTTAGGTACTTATGCGCTGGCATTCGCAAATAGTGTTACGGTAAATAGCGCAAGGGTTGGCCTACTGCGTCAACCCTTGCGCTATTTCTCTTTGTAAAAAGGCTCAACTAACTCCGGAACCTGCTTCAACCTTGTCTTCCGGGTTTACAAAATGCAGTTTTCCGCTGGCATCTTCTGCCATCAGAATCATGCCCTGGCTTTCGATGCCACGCATTTTGCGAGGTGCCAGGTTTACTACAACGGTCACCTGCTTTCCTACAATCTCTTCCGGCTTAAAGTGAAGGGCAATGCCGCTCACAATAGTGCGGGTTTCAAATCCCAAATCAACCGTTAGCTTCAGCAGTTTATCGGCTTTCTCCACTTTTTCTGCCGCTACAATGGTGCCTACGCGGAGGTCTATTTTTGCAAAGTCATCAAAAACAATTTCAGGTTTCACATCAGGAACTTTCTTTTCCTCAACGGCTGGCATAGGTGCTGATGGTTCCATTGGCTTTCCACCCTTTAGTTTTTCAATCTGCTTTTCTATTTCCACATCTTCTATTTTCCGGAACAACAACTCTGGTGCCCGCATGCTGTACCCGGTACTCAGCAGTTTTTCCTTACCGGCATTTTCCCAGTCCAGCATTTTTTCAACCACTTTCATCATGTACATCATTTTGCGGGCTGTGTTCGGCAAGAAGGGATTCACAAAAATGGCCAGGTTGGCACAGAGTTGCATACAAATGTGCATGGTTACATCTATGCTTTCGCGGGCTGCCACCTGCTCAGGATTGGCAAGACCACCTTTACCTGCAAGCAGGTCATCGGCCAGTACCCTCGCCTTTATCCAGGGCTCTTTTTTCTGCATGTACTGGTTGCCTTTTCGGGCAAGGTCAATTACTTCAAACAGGGCGTCGCGAAATTTATATTGCTCCAGCAACTGTTCCATTTTGTGCCTGGTGGCGCGGATGTCGTTAAACACATTGCGGTCTTCATCGTCCATTACATCCAGGTGCAACGGAGGCACTTTGCCGCCGCAGAGTTTGTGCATGAGCACCCATGTGCGATTCACAAAATTGCCGAAGATGCTCACCAACTCGCTGTTGTTGGCATCCTGAAATCCTTTCCATGTGAAGTCGCTGTCTTTGGTTTCGGGGGCAATGGTGGTGAGGTAGTAGCGCAGCACATCTTCACAGCCAGGAAAATCTTCGATGTATTCGTGCAGCCACACAGCCCAGTTGCGGCTGGTACTCACTTTATCACCTTCAAGGTTCAAAAATTCATTGGCCGGTACATTATCGGGCAATACATATTTGCCATGCGCCTTGAGCATGGCAGGGAAAATGATGCAATGGAAAACGATATTGTCTTTGCCGATAAAGTGCACCAACTTGGTGTCGTCCTGCTGCCAGTAGTCCTGCCAGGTCTCGGGCAATAGTTCCTTGGTGGCACTGATGTAGCCAATGGGTGCATCAAACCATACGTACAGCACTTTGCCTTCCGCATCGGGCAGCGGCACTTTCACACCCCAGTTGCTATCGCGGGTCATGGCGCGGCTTTGCAAGCCTGCCGTTAGCCAGCTTTTGCACTGGCCAAACACGTTGGTCTTCCATTCGGTGTGACCCTTCAGTATCCATTCGTTCAAGAAGGGCTCAAACTCATTCAGCGGAAAATACCAGTGTTTGGTGGTGCGCTTTTTCGGTGGGTTATGGCTCAGTGTGCTCTTGGGGTTAATCAACTGATCCGGGCTCAGTGAAGTTCCGCATTTCTCGCACTGGTCTCCGTAGGCATTGGGATTGCTGCACACCGGGCAGGTGCCGGTAATGTAGCGGTCGGCTAAAAAAGTTTCCTTCTCTACATCGTAGTACTGCTCGGTTTCTTTCTCCTCAAACATTCCATCGTCGTATAGCTTTTTAAAGAAGTCGGCCGATGTTTCGTGGTGCACCTTGCTGCTGGTGCGGCTGTACACATCAAAGGAGATGCCCAGTTTTTCCATGCTGTCTTTAATGATGGTGTGGTACTTGTCCACTACATCCTGTGGCGTGATACCTTCCCTCATGGCTCGGATTGTGATGGGCACACCGTGCTCATCGCTGCCACCAATAAATTTGATATCCTTTTTTCGGGCCCGTTCCCACCGAACATAAATATCCGCCGGCAGGTAGCAGCCAGCCAGGTGGCCCACATGTACCGGACCGTTGGCGTAAGGCAAAGCGGCTGTCACCAAAATCCTCTTATAGTCTTTCATAATCGTCTTGCTATTGAATAAAAAACCTTGAAGGCTCGGCACCGTCAAGGTTCGGGGGCAAAGATAAGCTTTGTGTTGCCCCATTCCGCCAGGCGTTAAGCTTGTGGCGAAATACAAACAAAAACCGCCAGGTGCTTATCGGACCGGGCGGTTTTATTTCTGTGCTGTGACTCCGCAGAGACTCGAACTCTGGGCCCGCTGATTAAGAGTCAGCTGCTCTACCAACTGAGCTACGGAGCCATTTTGAAATTCAGTTTTCTACCATAGGACAACTGTAAAATTAGATACTTGATTTTTGAATTTGCTGACTAATGTCAGCAGGATGAATGTTACGGCTATATTGAAATCCTCAACTGTGTTTTCCAGGCCTGCGAAAAAGTCAAATTATCATGGGTTCCTGTTGGCTCAAACAATGAAAACTTCCCAGGCCCCAAATGATTTCTGTGGAATCTATACCCACCACTTCTCTTTCGGGGTGTGCCTGCTGAATAATCTGCAATGCCTTGTCGTCTTTAGCGCAACGATAAGTGGGTACAATCACGAACTTATTGCAGATATAATAGTTGGCGTAAGAGGCCGGCAGACGCTGGTCTTCCCATACCACTTCATCGGGCATGGGTAGTTCAATGATGTCGAGCTGTTTGCCATTAAGTAACCGCATTTGCTGAAGTTGCTTTAAATTATGCTGCAGCAATGCATGGTTCTCATCGTTCTTGTTTTCTTCAATTACCGTTATTACGGTGTCTTCATTTACAAAGCGAACAGTGTCATCGATATGGCCATCGGTATCATCGCCCACAATGCCTTCATCTACCCATAGCACTTGTTCCTGTCCGTAGTAATCACAGAGAAATTGTTCAATCTGCTGCTGGTTGAGATGTGGATTGCGGTTTTCATTCAGCAGGCATGCGGTAGACGTCAAAACAGTGCCGTTGCCATTGAACTCCACCGAGCCGCCTTCCATGACTATGTCGGGATGAAAAACTTCGTAACCATAATGCTTACCTATCAGCGTGGGTATCACATCATCCAAATCGAAGGGCGGGTACTTGCCTCCCCATGCATTGTATCCCCAATCCACAATAGCTTTTTTCTTTTCTGTTTTGTGCAGCAAAAATGCAGGTCCATGGTCGCGGCACCAGGCATCGTTGGTAGGATGAAAGAAAAATTCCACCAGTTCCAGGTTTACACCTGCCTGCTGCAAATGCCCTGTAGCAAAGGCTTTCATGGCTTCGTTAGTTACATTAATGCGCACTTTTTCGCTCAAGGCCAGGTATTTTACAAACTGGCTGTAATAGGGAAAAATGGTATGTATTTTATCGGGCCAACTGGCTTCCTTGTGCGGCCAGCTCAGCCAGGTAGCTTCGTGTTTTGCAAATTCGGCAGGGAAGTAGAAGCCGAGTTGTTTGGGAGTTTGTGCATCCATGGCGGCAAAAGTAAAGGCGCAACCTATATGGCAGTTGCATTCCACGTAAAATGCATTGAGAACAAAAATCGCCTTCATTACTTTTTTATTGGCAATGAAGGCGACAATTACCAGGCTCACTTTCTGGTTTCATCAGCTCAGCTTCATCGGCTGGCGTTTCCAATAGGTAAGGCTACGCCAAACCCATTCAAATGGGCCAAACCGGAAGTATCGCAACCAGATGGATGAAACAATCAACTGGAATATCCAAACGGCAAACACGAAATAGTAAACCTGGTAGATCCTCAGCTTGTTGTAATAATCAAGGCCATACCCGTAGAAGAACAAGGTGCAGATGATGCTTTGCATCAGGTAGTTGGTAAAAGCCATTTGGCCAACATTGGCAAGCGCCTTCATAAGCCAGGGCACCATTCGGCTTCGGTAAACCAGCATAATCAAAGCGGCATGGCCCAAAGAAATTAAAAGCCTTCGCAAGTCGTAAAGCACCCAATGAGGTACCCGGTACGAGTCGATATA